>JABSQL010000066.1 GCA_013215865.1 Candidatus Margulisiibacteriota bacterium | reverse complement strand
TCTTTCCTGGAATATTTCATTACTATTTTGGCCTAACAATATTTAAATTTTGTGTTTTAACATTTCCTAACCTCACTGCCGTCCGGGGAAAAGGAAAAGGGTGGGCAGGAAGTTAGGTTGAAAAAAGAAAAAGGAGACTTAAATCTAAAAAGGGAAGAAAGAACAAAAAAAGCCCCGTATGGAAAAAAATATGTTTAAGCGAAACCAAAAATCCAAAAGGGGGAGCTATAATGAAATACCAAAGTACCGTACTTCGTCGTTTTCTGACGCTAACTAAACTAATCGATTGCCCTATTCATGAAGAAGCTTCCCATAACAAGCCAAGACGCGACAGTCATCAATCTTTGTCATAGCATTTATCCATGCCAAATACAGAGGGGTGCTGTAAAACTTCATATGAAACTTATTCATGCTGAATTTCTTTCTAACTTCTGCAAAGAAAATGTCCTGTTCACCGGACAGCATTGTCCTAACCTAATCCCCAACTAATACCACCAAATTAATCCAGCTAATATTCTTAAAAAATATTCTATTGGTCTTCCATTTATCGCGCGCTATAATTCAATTGAATTCAGATAATGGAGGACGGATTTCATGGCAATTCTGGTTAAGAAAATCTATAAAAACAAACCCCGCTGGTACATTCAAGAAAATAATCTTGTAAATGGAAAATTAGAAAGAGAATTTCTAGCCCTTAGGGGCCCTGGTATGCCTAAGTATTTCAATACCAAACAAGATGCAAGAGATGCTATCTCTAAATATATGTTGATAAGTGATTATTCCAAAAGTCCCAGCATTACTTTAAAAACTGCTAGAGACAAGTTTATAACTGAATACAGAAATGAAGTAGCTTCCAATAATATTAGTAAAGGAACTTTTGGGATATCAGTCACCTATTCTCAAAGACTGATCCGTGATATTGGACACTTTCTCTTAAAAGATATTAGTACTATTGTCATTAAAAATTACCAGCGTGATAAAAATAAACAAGGTTGGTCTAATAGATATATTAAAATGCACTGTTCAGAATTAAACAAAATACTTACCTACTCATGTGAAGAACGAGAATGGATAATGAACGTCCCTAAAATTCCCACCCTAAGAATGGAAAACAAAGAAATCAAAGTTAATACACCTGAGGAAATTAATATGCTTATGGAAGCATCAAACCTAAATCAATATAAAGCTATTCGATTTCTTTGGGAAACCGGTGTACGACCCAGTGAATCTAGATTATTAAAAAGAGAGCATCTTATTCTGGACCACTATAATGATGACGTTTGGATGCCTTATCTGAAAATTCCAAAGTCCATTGATAAAAATAAGAAAGGTAGAATTATCATTCTATCTAAAGACTACGTTACATTCTTAAGATCATATATAGACAAAGAAGACTATATACACCCCTACCGAAGTCGATTCTCCCTTTTTTCATTGATAAAAAGGCTCTCAACAACATGTGGATTCGATAGTTCTCCTTATATGATAAGAAAAAGTCATGCTACATTTTTACTCAGAAAGGGTATAAAGCGTGAAATTATTAATAAGCGATTAGGATGGTCTAACTATAGAACTGGGGATACTCATTATTTAGAAATTGATCTTGAATTTCAATATGATGAAATGAAACTCATAACATTTAAATTCTGAAACTTCCGCAACACTAACGGCAACACTATTCAAGACACCATTCAAAACTATACTATAATATTGATAAATACCATCAAACTATATTATGCACGATTCGTACCTAATTAGAACCATTAAATGTTATGAAATATATACAAATTCGAATCCCCCAGACTAGTGCGCTACCGGGCTGCGCCACGCCCCGAGTGAATCACATATTATATCATCTATACCTTTCCTTTAAAATCACTAATTATTTTGTGCTTGGCTTGAGCTTAAATCATCACCCCTATTCTAGGCTCATTATTGTTCAATAGTGATGATTAGTGCTGAAAATATTGGGAAATCGGAAAGTGTCTTTTGAGCTGAAATGGAAATTGGTTTTTTGTGTCGTAAAAAAATCGGTGCAACACTGGTGCAACACTAACAAATATGGTTCTGTCGCATTAAAAAAAGCGACTCAATAATTCCGCAAGAAAAGCCGGTAAATGAGCAAAATCACCCTCTCTTTTAGGCGGCTAATAAAGACATAAATTGCCCGTAACATGTCTGTTTATTGAGCGTCGCATGATCTATTGTTTTCAAGCCTCTATCCTTTAATATCTCTTCGATGTCTCTGTAGCTCAACGCGAATCGGCAAT
>JABSQL010000065.1 GCA_013215865.1 Candidatus Margulisiibacteriota bacterium | reverse complement strand
TTTATTTTCTTTTAACTTGGGTACAAAGTCGCAGGTATTTTCCGTAATAAATCGACATTCTCTCGCTTTTTTTAAGCATTGGGAAAGGTAGATTAAATCTATATTTACTGTTCGATTGGAAACCGCTTTCTCTTCCTTGGGGTGCTTTCGCCACGTGATGTACTGTTCTATTAAACGAACGTCGATATCGGGTAGTGGAATATTGCCTGAAAAAACTTGAGAATGTCTCCAATGAGAACCGTGTCGCATGTAATCCTTTTTCGGACTTTCTTGCTTTGCACCACGGTAAAAATTCGTTATGAATAAAATCGCTCAAGGGTATGGATTCAAACTTGTTAAAGCTGTTTCGATTATGCCGATACTGTTCTTTGAATTCTCTCAGCATAACCTCGGCTTCTGACTTTGTGTCTCCGGCCTTTAACCAGCGTAATTTATTTTTGATACTACCGTTCCGCTGCTTCTCTTGATATGAGTAAACAACATAGTAACTAATTCCTTTTTTGCCTTTTTTAGCTTGTATGGATGCCATTAATTCACATCAGATGTATTCTTGTAAGACAGTTCTTATAATAACCTAACAATAAGACATCTACAATAGATGAGTTCTTAGTTATATGATGTAGTGCAATGAAACTCATCGAAAAAATCGCAAAAAATATTGAATTTCGCCGAAAAAAGTTGGATATTTCTGTCGATAGACTTAGTAAGAAAGCGGATATATCTCTTTCTGCACTAAACAAGATACGCCGTCTTGATTCTTCATTTGTTCGAGTCGAAACACTCCACGCCCTAGCAAAAGCATTGGGGTGCAAAATGGATGATCTAATCCAGTGAGAGGGTAGGCCGTCTGATTGCTCATCAGACAGCCTCTTAGTACAAACAGCCTTATAAATCCCCATTATTTCTAAAACTTTCTAAAAGAAAACTGTTTGGGATGCAGTTTTCTTGCATGAAGCCACTGATCAATATCATCGCGATCAAAACGATATTCCCGTCCTACCCGGATTTTTGGGATTTTGTTTTGATAAAGCAGATATTTCACAGTACCAATCCTGACCTTCATGTAATCTGCCAATTCTTCTTTGTTCATTAAGTGCATCATGTAATCCCCCTGAAGTCTAAATATTTGAGTATCTCCATTTGCTGTCTTTCGGGGATATGACCGTACGAAAACATGGTTGTTGCAACATGTTTGTGACCTAGATGCAATGACAGTGCTTTAATCGTGTGTGGATTATCTGCTAATTTCTCTAAATCAAACGTGTACCGACCATATCGATTAATATGGGGTAGCAGGCCCATCTCTGTGGGATTTAACGGTCTGAGTACAAAATAAACTCAAAAAAAGACCTTGAACCGTTATTTTTCACAGTAATGAGTTTGGTCCTGCGAAATATGTTCCCATTGGAATCACATGTTTGTGAGGGAGAAGCGAAATATGTTTAAGAGTATCTTTACTTATCGTTTCACCATTTTTCTGAAGCTGATCTACTATTTCGGAAATTTTAATGGTGTTCCAATATAAAACTGCGTTGGACACCAAGCTCAAACAACTGGCTTTGTTCA
>JABSQL010000064.1 GCA_013215865.1 Candidatus Margulisiibacteriota bacterium | reverse complement strand
TGAATGAGCTTGTCAATCTTGTTCTTTTCTTCTGACGTTAACGTCTTGAAATGAGAAAAATCAAATCGAAGATGATCTGTATCTACCAAAGAACCCGCTTGGTTCACATGATCACCCAACACCTGCCTTAAAGCCGCTTGCAATAAATGGGTCACTGTATGATGTCTTGCTATCTGTAATCGATCTGTCTCTGTTTCAGGCATTCTTGCCTCACCCCCACCCGGTGCGCCCCGAAACTCTGCCAATATACAGGTATCCGTACTATCTGGGGAATCTCCATCCTGACGAACGGGTGCCATTGTATCTTTACCCTTAGAAACGCTGGCACTACTTTCAGATTGTTGAATCGCTGTATCTTTTCGTGACCGCTTTTTTTGAACAATCATACATTTTTCAAATCCATCACTGTCTACTTCTAATCCACGCTCTGTGGCCAATATTTGAGTCAGGTCTAATGGAAACCCATAGGTATCATATAACTTAAACGCATCTGTACCTGGAATAACAGCCTTTCCTTTTTCTAGCATCTCCTTGGCTATACACTCAAATCTCTCCAAACCCGAGTCAAGAGTGTCCATAAAGGCGGTTTCTTCTGCCTTAATCACCTCCTGTACAAAAGATTTTCTCTTCACAATGTCAGGTTGATAGGCTTTCATAATATCGATCGTATCCGGCACCAATTGATACAATATAGGCTTTCCGGTCAGACCCATCTTATTTCCATACCGGGCTGCACGCCTCAAAATTCTTCGTAACACATACCCCCGCCCTTCATTTGAAGGCATCACATGATCCGAAATCGCCATCACCAATGTTCTAACATGATCTGCCAACACGCGATGTGGCATACCATCTGGACCCGGGTCATAAGAAACGTTTGAAAGGGATTCAATCTTTTGGATAATCGGCCAAAAAAGGTCTGTTTCATATACAGACAGTGTATTCTGCATCACGGCGGCTAATCGCTCTAACCCCAACCCTGTATCCACATGTAAATGGGGCAACTCTTTCAACTGACCATCCTTTTGACAGTCAAATTGTATAAATACCAAATTCCAAAGTTCAATGTATCGGGCACAATCCCCATTTACCCGACATTCATGTCCTTCTGTGTCACCCACAAAATCACAGGCCTCTGGTCCCCTATCAAGATGAATTTCAGAACATGGCCCACAAGGACCTGTTTGTGCCATTTCCCAAAAATTATCCTTTTTCCCACATCTCAAAATATGTTCATGAGAAATATCTGTTACTTGTTGCCATAAACTGAATGCTTCATCATCTGTCTCAAATACAGTGGCATATAGATTTTTCTTGTTTAGCTTGAACGTCTCTGTTAATAGCTCCCAGGCCCATGAAATAGACTCTTTTTTGCCATAATCGCCAAAAGACCAGTTCCCCAGCATTTCAAAAGACGTTAAATGGTGGGTGTCTGCGCCCACTTCTTCTAAATCATTATGTTTCCCAGATACACGTATACATAATTGAGAATTTACAGCACGGGGAAACAATGGGTTTTCTTCCCCCATAAATATATTTTTGAACTGGTTCATCCCTGCATTAATAAACAATAATGTGGGGTCGTTTCTGGGCACTACCGGACTGGGCGCTACAAATGTATGTTGCTTTTCTCTAAAATATTCGAAAAAAGCCTTCCGAACCTCACGCGCTCTCATCAATCACACTAATCGTTATTTTTACTTTTTGATTT
>JABSQL010000063.1 GCA_013215865.1 Candidatus Margulisiibacteriota bacterium | reverse complement strand
CTTGCACTTATATCGTTGCCTCCCCATCGCTTTTCCGTTCTTGTAATAGCTTGTTTCTTGGCATTTTGGACAGTTCATATAACAGCTCCTTTTTGCTTCTATTATAATACACTATACTATTTTAGCAATCCCGAAAATTTTAGCGCATAAAAAAGCCCGTGACTGGATGAAGGCTAATCCGCATCGGGACATGCTTTTACCTGATAAAGGATGGCGAGGAAAACTGAAAAAAATAACTTTGGGTGGTCGGACGATAGAATTACATTATTTTGGCATGAATCATGGCTTGGGGATGACAGTGTTTTACTTGCCCAAGGAAAAAATAGTATATATCGCAGATCTAGTTACCCCCAAGCGCTTATTATTTACGATTGTACCTGATTTTAATATCAAAGAAACCCAACGAACCTTAAAGGAAATTATGGAGTTAGAATTTGACGTTGTGCTTTTCAGTCATGGTAAACGGACTGGAACCAAGTCTGAAATCAACGAAATATGGCAATATACAGAGGATCTTAGAACCGCGATTCATGCAGAATTTACAAAAGGGACGTCTCCCTTCACTATTCCTAACGTCGTCAAACTACCCAAATATGAAGACTGGGCCATGTATAAAGAATGGTTGCCGATGAATGCGTGGCGAATTTTATTAGATGATCATATGGGACCGTTTCCTTGGCACCCGAATTAATCCGTATATAAAGGTGCCCCTGGCATCTCTCTCATCTTAGTATCCAGCAGGCTGTGTCATAACGCAGAAAAAAAACCAGCAAGCGAAATGCAGCGAAATCCAAATTGTACAGCCCCAGTGTTATTGGACAGTAGAATGAGATATAATTTGGGAGCCAAAAGAAGATTTCCCATCCTTAAAATTCCCCTTCAATAACTGCAAGCTGACATGAAATTCATCTAGCACAGTTAAATAACTGGGAGCGAAAATTACTTGGGCATGGGAATTCAGTTTTCAATTCACATACAGAAAAAATAAACAGATGAGCAACGCAAAATAGAACAATTAAAAAAAACACTAGGGCGACTGGCGTTCGAAAATGACATATTAAAAAAACGAAACAACTTCCTGACAACAGCTTCGTATCGCACCTATGGACCGCTTACTTTTCTTTCTCAAGCAGGGGGATTACATAATCTGTTGAATCTAATGCAATATGAATGTATACCCATCTATTGAGCCTTCATTTAGGTACAGTATACATAATTTTGGAAAAGCTCTTTGATTTAGGTATAACATGGATCAGCGGTAGTTTGGATAGCTGGAAGGTAACTTGTTGGTGGAGCTAGACCAACTAATAATTAATTATTGAATGGAAGACATAGATAGATGATAATACAGGGTGTTAGCGGGACCATTTCTTTCCTGTTAAGTTTGGTACTTAGGGTAAGTCAATTCCAATTGGTTTAAGAAAATTTTTAAGTGTGGTGTATGCAGGTTTTAAGCTTGCTGTGGTAGAAATCAGTTGCCCAGTTGCTATTATAAATCCTTTTATTTTTCGGAAATTTGGTTTTGGGTTGAGTAGTTCATTTTGACTTTCAGAAATTAATTCTTCAACACCCTTGGTATCAAAACTTAACTGATTCCTTAGAGAGACAATTTGATTTTTAATTTCTGTCAATATTTTTTGAAACTCTTGCTTTTGTTCTGGATTAATCTCAATATGCATGGTCGCAACTGCGTTATCACCAGTCTGTACAAGGCCATTGGTTTGATAAATATTTACTGTTGTAGGAGTTGCATTTTTTTCTAAATTATTTTCTTTCTCCTGCAATGACAAACAAAATAGACTTACTTCATTACGTATTCTCTTTAGTTCAGTTTGATAGTGATCATCTAAACGTACGACAAACATATTTTCTGGAATTCCTAGCTTAACAAATTTTGTTTCTCTACTTATAAATTTCTTAATGTCATCAATCGACCATTGGGTGATAAATCTATTTATCTCATTTTCCAAGCTATCGGAATGATTGATGCCTATTGTAGTTGTATTTCGGTGTAAAGTATTCCATATCAAGTTTAGCCTTTTTGTGACTCCAGATTTACAAATTTCGATGACTTCTTTCAATGTATCACCAGAACGCAAAGCCCCCATTTTTGAATGCTTCATATGTAGAGCCTGGATTTCGCTTTCAATATCCTTTGGCTGTTCTTTTATTTCCAATGCAACTCGATCTTGCGTG
>JABSQL010000062.1 GCA_013215865.1 Candidatus Margulisiibacteriota bacterium | reverse complement strand
GGCTGCCACCAAAACCAATCCCTGCAACAGGCAATCCGTCTATATCGTCGTCCTTTCCTTCTACCACAAACACATCCGTAATGCAGCCTTCAACAGCTTGCCTTACTATTTTATGTCCCACTAAAAAATTTGTAGTTGTGCTTTTGCCACTACCCGTTGTTCCTAAAATAAAAACAGCATCCTTTCCTGCAATTTGTGCTAATTCTTTCCTCCCTTCTTGAATAAGTGATACGATGAACGGGCAGCTTTCTTGAACCTGTAGTTTTATCTTCATTCCTCTCCTATTCTCAGGACGTTCCATTACATCTCGCCAAGAGAGGGTTTGAAGATGAATCTCATGGTGTTTCTTTTCGTCAACCTCCCTTTCAGTATTCTGATAGATGCTGGACTCCTCTGGCATAAACAAACCTCTTTTTGCACGAGATGGTTTTGCCTGTCGTCTAGCTGGTAAGCTGTGGTCTACTCTTCCTGTTTTTTGTTCTGAGGGAGTTTTTTCAAAAATGATCAGGCTATTATCTTCTTTTTTTTCTTCATCCACTCTTTTCGCTATTTTCAACCCCTTTACTAAAAGGTCTTTAACAATGGAATGGTTTTTATTTTTCAAAAGTTTTATGAAGAAGTCATATATTTTTTTTCCTACGCTTTCTTGAGACGTTCTTCCCACAATCTCCATCATGGCTTGTAACACTCTATACTTTTTGAATTCAGCTTAATTGCATTAACACATCTAAAATTTTCTTGTTTACTTGGGAATCCTGGCAGGAAACGGCCACATCTTCCAATGCTTGTATCGCCATGTATAACCACTTTTTCTTATTTGATTCCCCCATCTTTGTACTTTTATCAATTCCCTGATGAACAAGCTGTATTAGAGCGGCTGTATGTTTATGATTTCGTGAAGCTAACTGACCCAACACTTGAAAAAAGATGCTATCATTCAACCAATTGCTACCTATTTTTAATGCCGACACTGAATTCGACAATTGGCTTATATCCCCGTTTGACTGTTGAATCTGATAAATGGCGTTAATCACTTTATCTGCGTAACGCAAAGTAGCATTAAGACCTCGTCCTGAAAAACAACTCAATATTTCTTTAGAACGAGCTGCCTCAAATTCAATTCTATGGTTTTTTGAGCACATATTTTTGAGATTTGAAGAGAATTGAGAAATGTCCCTAATCGTATATTTAGAAACCAAAACTTTTGGATCTATTAGAATTTTTCCTAAAGCTTTGCTATATAAGGGTATGCTCACTAAAAGGTACGAAAATGTTCTCAGAATGTGAATTTGAACCTCTTCGTCTTTGCTTCTGAATAATTCACTATTAATATATCGAGAAAGTAACTTAACGGCTGTCAACAAATACGGATTTAGTTGAAAATTCCCATCAATTGTAATGAGTCCAATAATTGAGCGCATATAACGCTTAATTTCTTCACTGCCTATGCCATTTAGCATTGAAAAGTGAATTAACTGTTCACCATAATGCACATCATCCTGTTCACTAGGTAATTCTGGTGCGCTTGGCATTGTAACACCACTGATTATTTTACGCTGAATCCTGCCAGACAAATTCGAAAAATGTATATCTAACATTGCTTCCTCCTTCGCAAACATTAAATTTGATTTTTTCTCCAAAAAGCATATCATCAAAAGAAATCTCATCCCATGTTTTAGAATAGCTACACTTTCTTCTTCAGAAGTAATTGCTTGGCGATTTCTGCCTGACGAAATTTTTCAGTCATCATGTTCTGTTCGTTTTCTGGCATACCACGAAGTTTATCAGGATGGTATATCAAACCTTGTTCTCGAAATGCTTTTTTGATATCACTTTTTGTTGCATCTGAAGGTAAGTCCAAGGCCTCAAAAGCGTCGCTTACTGTCATGCCGACTTGCTCTGGAAAAAGTGCCAATCCAGCCTTATAACCATATCGAAATGAATATGCATATGTAAAAAACTGGGTAAAATAGCTTATTCGTGATGCTGTCTTAGGATCAAAATCAAAGTGGGTCTTTAAGATATGTTCAGTCCCACGCCTTATTCCAGCGCTTACACTTGTGGCGGTCGCATATGCAATCAACGTGGGTAATACGGGTCCTCCTGAAAAAGCGAGAATAATGAGTAACCCTGACACCCACCTCATTTTATTTTCTTTATTCATTATCCCCTGTCTATCAAATCGAATCGCTTCTCTCATCCATTCTGATAGAGGTTGAGGGATTCATACTTATCTGCCTCGTCAAGAATCGGATCAAATAGGGTTACCATGATGTCATCTATGGGTGCGCCCAATTTAACCATTGTTTCCATATGTGAAAATACAACCCTATTTAGCGCTTGGATAGCCGTATAATATCCCCCTATCGCATAAGATGTCAGAGATTCTCCCACAAAAAAAACAAGCCCATCTAAATGCTCAACAACGGTTTGATACTCTTCTGGAATGCCACCCACTCCATACATCCCCTCGGAAACCACTTCTGTTGCCATCTTTCCAAAGATATAGCTGGGGTATTCTGTAATAACCAATACACCCTCAGAAAACAGATAGTTTGGGCTCATGCCTGACTCAATGCCCCCAATATCTCGATACATATCTCTTTCCAGATTTTGAATGGTTCTTTTAATTGTATTTCTTTCTTTTTGAAAGTGTTTTAGCAATGTATTCGGATCCACTTCATCATATTCTGATATGACCTTTTTTTGTTGCTTATTTATGGACTCTTCTGATATGCGTTCATTGGTGTAAAACAAATTCGTCATGAAGGCTGTTTTTACGCAAGTTAGATAACGGGTCACTTCATATGCCCTTGTGAATCTGTTACCATCTCTATTCTTATTTTTTTGTTCAAAATCTCTTATCTTATTGAGCCATGTATTCAGTATGAAAATCTCTATTTGAACCGCTATCGCTTCTGAATAACAATTCCTAAAATACCCTTTAATAACCTGATTTTCTATATCATTTGCTTCCATATTTACGTTTAGTTCTTCGACTATAACCCTCAACTCTTTCTCAAATTTTTTTTCGTTCTCTGTATTTAATCGATAGGTTTTAACTTGAATGTTATCCAATAGTCTATCAAGTATAGATGTAATACACCGATCTGCGATTCGGTCTTTGTATTCACTTATCATCCCTTCAAAATAAACCTTTACTTCCCCGCAAAGTTGATAAGATGACACCGATAATTGAAGTAACTCTTCAAAATGATGTAAATTCCTACTCGATTCTACATGCTCAAATTTCTCTTTTTGGGCTTTATATCTGGACAAATTTTCATTAATTTCCTGTATCATTTGTGCGTGAGAGGGAAAGATTTTAATGATGTCCTTTAGGGAATGGAGGATCTTTCCTATAAACTGTAAATGGTCACGAACGAGATCGACAACATCAGATGGTTTGAAATCTAATGTTAGTTTAGGAACCGCAAGAATTTTATGGGTCACTTACTTTCAAGAATATCTTGAACAATATTATCTTTAACAATCACACTGCAGTTTGCCATCAATTGGCGGATATCGTCACCTCTTTGGATGGTTGTAAACCCCTCCACCACATTCTCTACAAAATGGTCTCCATCCTTCATATTTTTTAGTTTTGTGATTTGTTGCTTCATGACAAACCCTTGTGCGGCTATTTTTTTACATTCCTCCTCCAATCGTTTCCGGTTCTCCCCCCCCATTTTCTTAAGATGGTCTGTAATTTGTGTGACCCCTTTTTCACAGGACGCGACACTTTTTTCCATCTCCTTTACTTTTTCAACCTTGTACTGGGGTGTTACCACTGACTTTATGATAATTTTCTGCTTCATCAATGCTTTTTTCTTATTCATATTAATCCTCCTATTAATTATGTGATTGCCTCAGGTACAACCGCCACCGGTTTCATCTCAACGGGTAGTTCATCTACTCTGCTGGCGGGTTGATACTCTGAATTTTGACGGTTAATTTTTTTATATCTAACACAGAACCAAGACCCGGCAATGCACACTACGAATAAACCGATGCCTGCCCCTATGCCTGCCGCTGAATTAGTATTTGAAGGACTTGCCTTTACTACTGACGGCTCATTGGTATTTGGAGCGGGTGCTTGAATTTCTGGAGAAGGACTGGCCGGCCCAGACTGAGGAACAGCACCAGGTGGGTTTGATACCTGTGGCAACGTTACAGAAGGTACGCTTGCCGGTGCATCTTTGGGCGGACCCGTGGGGGTTACTTGGGGAGGGGCACCTGTAGGTCCATGTGAGGGAAATGCTGAGGCAGGCGCACCAGGAGTGGGTGTGGGCAGGGAGTCTACCATAAGATCAAAGAATGTT
>JABSQL010000061.1 GCA_013215865.1 Candidatus Margulisiibacteriota bacterium | reverse complement strand
GGGAAAACCGGAGAAGTACCGCCATGTATGACAAAATAAGGAGGGTGAAATGATCGTCTTTTTTGTAATCTTGCTTGCGTTACTTCTTATCGCATATTGGCGAAGGAATAATGCAATTATGATAATTGTAGCCTTAGTTCTTCTTGGAACTATTTTTGTTCAGCAATGTAGCTTTCATCCTCACTATCGCTATTTGTTAGAACAGGGTAGTGCAAAAGAAGAGTCTGCTGAATATCTCAAGGGGTATGCTCATGGAGTTTCTGACTTTAGAGAATATGTTGCTGAGGTGAGGTTATATATTTTTGCAGAGTCGTTTCTTTTGTTTCTTGCCTGCCTAAGGAGAAAGGAATAAAAGGGGTCAGTAAAAGGGGTCAGGCCGGAATGGCACTGACTTAAGCCGCGTTGGCTCGGTATTTACTGCGATTATGGATCTCTCTCATCTTGTTCCTTTTAGCCGTGAGAAGTTGATAGGGTTTCGGCCTTCGTTTTAAGCAACGTGGTTCCCTGCGGCCGGGGCGTAGGAGTACTCTATTTTCAATGATGGACTGGCGCAACTTATTCATGATCATCTGCCGTTCTGATTTAGATATTTTTGATTGGGTCAATATGGGCTCCCAGTGCCGTACAGACTGAACTGCGCCTTTAAAGCTAATTTGTAGTGGATCAACATCATGCAGGTCTGAGGACTCATAAATGAGCCATCGGATTGCGTTGTACGCGATGAAGTACATCATGAGCTCTTTGCGCACCATTGAGGGCGTTTTACAGCGTAATTCATCCATTCCCATGGTGGTTTTCAGGTCATCAAAGTTGAGCTCTACTTCCCATCGTCGGAAGTATAGCTCAGCCAGATCTTCGGCAGAGTACTTGAGCGGATCTAATAGCGTCGTGATGATGTAAAATGATTTCACTCTGAAGCCTGGCGTGTCCACTGTGACTTTAATTTGCCGAAGCAGTAATTCCTTGGGTAATTTCTTCCACGTAGTTTGTGAGTACGCAGCGCTGTTGGAACGCACGGGTCGGGTCCATTTTATTAGGAAATCATCTTCTCCTAACTTTTTAACAGCATTCGTCCCCTCGATCGGTAAGCGTTTTTTAGCAGGTAGTGTCACGATGCTATCAACACCTTTCTGTCTCAACATACTCAGGTCGACATAATTGCAGAACATCTTGTCTGCCAATAAAATATATCCTTCACGAAAGGTCTTGTGTTGCTTGCGGAAAAGGCGCAACTCATGGCTCTTTTTATTGCCTGTTTTATAGCTTAGAAGACCGCCTGTCTTGAGTGAGAAGCAGGCGCAAATGCGCAGGCCCGGAAACCCGCATCCTTTTTTTTGCTGTATTTGTTGCGGCCACGCTCTCTGATTCTTGGCTGTATCAGCCGCTGTAACGCCAGTGCCATCTACAACGATAATGCGACGCTCGTTGTGAGTTTCCTGCTCCCTCTCCGCCAAAAAGGAAGATGTGTGCTGAAAAATCGATGCCATTTCTTTTTCAGGAAATCTAATACGAGCCTTACAATATGCCCCCGTAGATATAGGAATATTAATTCCCTTGAGCGCAGCACTAGCCCTTAGCTTAATCATCACCTCTGCACATCCACCATCAGCGCATAGAATTTGGGAAAAGAAAGCCCAGAAAGTTGTCTCTTTCGAAAATAAACGCTTCCGGCTATTTCTGCCCGATTTAGCAGGCGGAAGCAAGTGACTGGGTATAAATAAGCGAAAACAACGACTCAGCTGAGTGAATGATTTTCGCTCAATCTCGGCGAGTTGATCGGCGATGATTTGTTTGCGAGAACGGTTCTTTTTGCAGAGCGTTTTGATATGCATTTCATAGGGAAATAATGGCAAAGGATTCATGCGGTAATTATAGCAAAATAACCCCGAGTCTGATGACCATAATTAACCAATTCGAATGATTAATATGTCCTTTAAAAAGCCCTTAAGTCAGTGCCATTCCGGACTGACCCCCTTACTGACCCCCTTACTCAGATCTACATTGAAACGGCTTTTGAATATCTTGGCTTGTCGGTAGAGCGGGAGATGATCGCAGTATTTGGTGAGCACGATGCTGACGAGCAGCCCCGCCGAGGCGTACGAGTGAGAGCCACCCTGCCCATATAAACATCAATGGTATAACTCATTGACTGAAAGGTATAAAAACTGACCCCCATTGGGGGCACTACGTTTTTCCCCGGCCAGCTCAATTCTTTAAGTCCTGCTCCAACTAACACCACATCTATATTTTCGATAAAAAAACCTGCGTATTTAAAAGAACAAAGCAACCCAAGGTTTACTGTTAAAGAAGGTCCAAGTGCTATTTTTTGACGAACCGTGCGCTCCCCCTTACGACTTAAGCGATCTTTCGATATTAACAATGCACAGCAGTAATCAACCCCAATAGAAACCAACATAATCCATGTCAACCAAACCTCACTAGAGAAATAGAATAAAAAACTGCAAAGCAGTAAAAAACTATTTTTGAGACGATGGGGTAACAAATAATAACCTGTTAAAACAACAGGAAGAAACGCAAATAAAAAAGACATCGAACTAAAAATCATTATTTCATCCAATCTGATACAACAGCTTGAATGCTATCTCGAAACGATTGG
>JABSQL010000060.1 GCA_013215865.1 Candidatus Margulisiibacteriota bacterium | reverse complement strand
TCGGTACCGAATAATCCGTCTTCACCCGCATGTGGGTTGAGTCCGCATACGGCGATTTTGGGGTTAGCAAACCGTAGAGACTGGGCAAAGAGAAAGCTATTATTTATAGCTGTTTTAATGCATTCTTCATTAATGAGTTCAGGGACCTGTCTGAGGGGGTGGTGAATGGTTGCTAAAACGACTTTTAGTGTCGGGGTATAAAAAGCCATGGACACATGAGGGCTGTTGGTGAGCTTCTGTAATAAGGTTGTGTGACCCGTTTCTTCGCAATTTGCAAGACATATAGAAGTTTTCGAAATGGGTGCGGTAACCATCGCATCAATTTGATGACGAGAAGCGGCTTCATGAGCTGCTTTGATGTACGCTAGAGATGCCGCGCCGTTAGCAGGAGAAGGGCATCCAATATCAAATGAGTTGAGTGGATAGATATCTTGAAACTCAGATATTACATGAGCGGGTAATTGGTCAGCAAGAGGTTTAAGTTTAGGATGGGTCAAAATCGATTTAGATCCAAAAATAATGGGATTGAAAACGGTATCTTGATTTTGGGTGAGGGATTTTAGAACCACTTCCGGACCAATTCCGCCGGGGTCTCCGAGAGTGATGCCAATTCTTGGCGTCTGTGACATTAAATTTTCATCATGTCAGATACACCCTCAACAGTGAGTACTCTCTTTAGAAAGAGGTACTGTGTGGCAGGGGTAGATAAATATGTGAGTTGAAGGTAAATACCATCATTTTTAACCAAAGCTTTGTGTTGAATGACAATATTAAACCGGTGAATAAGGGTTTCAATTCTTTCAAGGGCTTTAACATGGTTTAATTTGATACTGAGTGTATAGGCTTCCCTCTTTTTCCCGCCTGTTCGAGAAGTAGACTTTGAAAAAATCATAAAGCTTGTGATCAAAAAAGTGGCAGATAACGCGGGAATGATATGTCCACTTCCGATTAACATGCCAATGGCAGCCACCACCCAAATGGTTGCGGCAGTGGTGAGTCCTTGTATAGCATGGCGGGCAGTAAAGATGGTTCCTGCGCCAATAAACCCAATTCCTGATACAATTTGTGCGGCAATACGACCGGGATCTCCAAATTGCGTGAGGTTTAGGGATATAAATGTGAAAATAGTTGCCCCTGTACAAATAAGAACATGGGTTTTAAACCCGGCAGGTTTTTTTCTCGCCTCGCGCTCAAACCCAATACAACCACCCAGAATAATTGAAAGGCCGCATCTCAGGAAAAAATCAATGTTTAACAAAATAGGAGAGGCGTACATGGTTTTCATTATATCAGGGTTGGCACGCATTTTGCAGTTAAAGTGACAGAGGGGCTCCCAATCGTCATTTAATATGGGGGATGATCTTTGACAATGTATAAAAACGGGTCACTTTGTTTAGTTGACACCAAAAAATGGACACTGTATCCTGGCCTGTCGTTTTCCAGGTCAAGGTAAAGAAGGAGGTTATAATGGCAACCAAAGCCGATAAAAAAGCAAAAACGGATAAGAAAACAGCAGAAAAAGTGGATGTTCATCAGCGGAGCACAGAAGATGCGATCAAAACAAAGAAGAAGGGTAAGAATGGTCCAAGTGACGTGCTTTCGAAACAAGTAACTGTTTTGAAAGAGCAATTGGAGGCTGCTGAAAAGAATCTTCAAAATGAGCGCAATGAGACGCTCAAGGCCTTGGCGGAACTGGAAAATTTTAAGAAACGAAAAGAGGCGGAAAAAGAGGACTATTTAAAATATGCAAATGAAAAGTTAATGGTGGAATGTCTGACGGTATTAGACAGTTTTGACCACGCGTTGAACCATGCAGAAACCCATAAAGGAAGCGAAGAAATACGCAATGGCTTTACACTAATACAGAAACAGTTGTTATCCACGCTTGAAAAATTTGGGGTTCAACGGATAATATCGGTTGACCAACCGTTTGATCCAAATTGTCATCAAGCAATCGGTCAGGAAGAAAGTAAAGACGTGCCGGAAAATCAAGTGATTCGTGAAATGCAGCCAGGATATACTCTGGCGGGCCGGGTGATACGACCGGCAATGGTTTTTGTATCGAAATAAAACATAAGGAGTTATCAAATGGCAAGTTCAAAAATATTAGGAATTGATTTAGGGACCACAAATTCATGTGTGGCTGTTATGGAAGGAAAGGATGCACATATTATTCCCAATTCGGAAGGTGCACGAACAACGCCTTCGGTTGTTGCGTTTACAAAAGAACATGAACGACTCGTCGGGCAGGTTGCAAAGAGACAGGCTGTGACGAATCCAGACAATACGGTGTATTCCATTAAACGGTTTATGGGGCGCAAGCATACTGAAATTAAAGAAGAAGAAAAAATGGTACCTTTTAAAATAGGAGATCGAAAAGGTGGCGGTATTGTGGTTCAGGCTCATGGAAAAGAGTATGCACCTCCTGAGATTTCGGCCATGATCCTTCAAAAAATCAAAAAAGATGCAGAAGCATATATTGGTGAAGAGGTGACAAAAGCGGTGATTACCGTGCCGGCCTATTTCAACGATGCCCAAAGAAAAGCCACCAAAGACGCGGGTGAAATTGCAGGCCTTGAAGTGCTTCGTATTATTAACGAACCAACGGCCGCAGCGCTGGCCTATGGCATGGACAAAAAAAGCGATGAAAAAATAGCCGTCTATGACTTTGGGGGCGGGACATTTGATATTTCCATCCTTGAAATTGGCGATGGTGTATTTGAAGTTAAATCAACCAATGGAGATACCCATTTAGGGGGAGATAATATCGACCAAGAGATTATTAATTGGCTGATTAATGAATTCAAAAAAGATCAAGCAGTAGATCTCAGCAAAGACCATATGGCGCTTCAACGGTTAAAGGAGGCTGCCGAAAAAGCCAAAATAGAATTATCCGCGGCATCTTCTACGGATATTAACTTACCATTTATTACAGCAGATAATTCAGGTCCAAAGCATCTTAATATCACCCTGAGTCGCGCCAAATTTGAGAGCATGATCGAGCCTTTTGTGAAACGGTCTATAGAGCCATGTAAAAAGGCCTTAAAAGATGCCGGATTCTCTGTGAAGGATATTGACGAAGTCATTTTAGTTGGCGGGACCACCCGAATTCCAATATTGCAAAAAGCGGTTGAAGACTTTTTTGGGAAGAAACCCCATAAAGGTGTGAATCCAGATGAAGTAGTGGCCCATGGTGCGGCTATTCAAGGTGCCGTATTATCTGGTGATGTGAAAGATGTTGTCCTATTAGATGTGACACCTCTTAGCTTGGGTATTGAAACGTTGGGTTCTGTTAGTACTAAGCTTATCGAGCGAAATACCACTATCCCGGCATCAAAGAGCCAGACGTTTTCAACTGCAGCGGATGGACAATCCAGTGTGGAGGTTCATGTACTTCAAGGTGAACGGGAAATGGCTGCAGATAACCGGTCTTTAGGACGGTTTATCCTGGAAGGAATTCCTGCAGCACAGCGTGGTGTGCCACAAATTGAAGTAACGTTTGACATTGATGCAAACGGTATTTTGAACGTGAAGGCTGCAGATAAGGGGACGGGTAAGGAACAAAAAATCACGATTACAGCATCATCAGGGTTATCAGATGTTGACATTGAAAAAATGAAAAACGAAGCCGACGAACACTCTGAAGAGGATAAGAAGAAAAGAGAGTCTGTTGATGTGAAAAATGCGGCTGATTCTTTGGTATACTCAACGGAAAAAATGCTGAAAGACAGTGGAGATAAGGTCAAAAAAGAGACCAAAGAAAAGGTTGAGAAAGCATTAGAAGACCTTAAAAAAATAAAAGATTCAGATGACATAGACGCCATCAAAGCCGAGACTGAAAAGTGTCAGCAAGACGTATACGCAGTATCTCAAGAGTTATATCAAGCGGGCCAGGAAACAAATGGTGACCAATCATCAGGTCAAGATTCGGATAAAAAAGCAGACGATACCGTTGTCGATGCGGAATACTCTGAAGTTGACAATGATAAAAAGGAAACAGATAAAGACGCCGGTAGTGAGACAGAAGATGCAAAATCTGACGAAAAAGCAGATAAAAAGGCAGAGGAAGCCTCAAAAAAGTAGATGACTAAAGATTTATACGGCGCTCTAAATGTAGAGCGTGGTGCATCAGAAGGCGAGATCAAGAAGGCATATCGGCAGCTTGCACGAAAGTATCATCCAGATGTCAACAAAGAACCTGGGTCCGATGCGAAATTTAAGGAAATTCAGCAAGCTTATGATATTTTGTCGGACGCTACAAAACGATCACGATACGATCAATTTGGTGTGACAGACGATATGCCAGGCGGCGGATCCAGTGGTTTTGGGTCCGGCTTTTCGTCTGCTGGATTTGATGGTTTTTCGGGCACTGTTGAAGATATTTTTGAGTCATTTTTTGGCGGTGAAAGAGGGGGTCGTAGACAGTCTGGCGTGAGACGGGGTGAGGATTTGCGATTTGATTTGGAACTCACATTTCAAGAATCCGCCAAAGGAATTTCGCGGAATATAGAAGTATATCATTTTGAATCTTGTTCAGACTGCAATGGTAGTGGTAGTGCAAAAGGCTCTGCCAAATCTACCTGCTCAGATTGTGGAGGTGCCGGTCAGGTAAAGCGTGTATCACAAACCATTCTGGGCAGCTTTTCTCAAGTGACGACCTGCCCCAAGTGCCAAGGCGCGGGAAGTATCATAGATGTGCCTTGCCATACCTGTCATGGACGTGGCTTAAAGAAAGCGAAAAAAACCATCAAGATAGATGTGCCTGCGGGTGTCGACCAGGGAACCCGATTACGGGTCTCAGGAGAAGGGAACAAGGGTGAACAGGGCGGTCCAGCCGGAGATTTGTATGTCTTTATTGCTATTAAACCCCATGAATTCTTAGTGAGAGAAGGTGACGATATTTATTTAGAGGTCGATATTCCGTTGACCAGTGCCATTTTGGGTTCGGATATTCATGCACCCGGCTTAGAAAAAACACTTAAACTATCGATTCCGCCAGGGACACAGTCTGGGACGATATTTCGCCTTAAAGGGCAGGGTATTCGAAGACTGAAAGGCTTTGGAAAAGGCGATCAATATGTGACAATTTATGTCACGATTCCCAAATCTCTTTCTGGTGATGAAAAAAAGCTTATCACGGATCTAGAGAAAATTAGAAAAGACCAAAAGAAATCAGAACCTTTTACCATTCGTCATGTTCATTAGGGTTAATCCCAAAAAGACTGTTGTTTATGATAGAAAAACTGGGTTTTTAAAGCGTCGATAGGGGTCCGATCATCGCCGTCATCTATATCATTCAATTGAACAGTATGCGTATATTCGGCTGTATCTCCCTCATATGTCGCAACTATTTCTAGTGTAGGATTATATCCATCTCTATTGGATACATAGATGTCAGGGATGTGTGCCACCGTATAATCATAAATAATGTTTAATATTTTCTCTTTCCGCTTAAAACGACCCCATCTCAAAAGTTGATCATCATTTTTAAATACATAGATATATAAATCAATTGGGGCGTCAAGCCCAAATATACGTACACCCAAGTGTTTGGGGTGTAACTTTACATTCAGGATATTGGGAAAGTTTAAACCCACAACAATGCCGCTTCTGCCTTCATCCTCCGAGGGAATGACATATGATCCAGGGGGTATATTATCAGACATAATTTTATGAAAAGAGGAGGCCTGGTCATACGTGAACCTTTCGAGAGTTTCGTTACCAATAGAGTAGCTTACCTCTGATATTCGCACCCACTGTATTCCATCGGATTGGTTATTCCAAGAGGTGCGATGGTTCCCTATCCCACCTCGCTTGTCTTCATCACCTTGAATATTCTCAATATTTATTATATCGGTTTCTTCAGGAGAGTTGTCAGTAATATTGGGTCCAACTGGAAAACTAAAGGAAATATAAATTATCATTTTGTCCAAATGTTGAATGTCTGTATCGTTTTTAGGGATTCCATTCTGATAAAAGCGTAAACCAATGTTTTTTGGTGCAAATTCGACAGAATTTACAAGTGGTACAGTATCTGAAGTATTAAAGCCCCATTCAAAAAGAGGGTTACTACTGTCATATGGTGCCTTCACATCGACAGCATTCTCTAAAAACGCAACAGAAAAAAGAGGTTGAACAAAAAACATCATACTCATGATAACGATTAGTGCCAAAGATTTGATTTTGTCGCTCATTTGACCTTAAATTATATCGCTTTATCCCTTAATAAACAAACGGGGATAAGATACAATACCCTTATGGTATTTGAACTTGTTTCAGACTACAGCCCAGCGGGCGACCAACCCGATGCCATTCATCAGTTAGTGATGGGGTTAAACGCCCATAAGCGTCATCAGGTGCTTCTAGGTGTGACCGGCTCTGGAAAAACGTTTACCATTGCAAATGTTATTCAACAGGTGCAAAGACCTGCACTGGTCATTGCCCATAACAAAACCTTGGCTGCGCAACTTTGTTCAGAATTCAGAACATATTTTCCCAATAATCAAGTGGAATATTTTGTCTCCTACTACGATTACTATCAGCCGGAAGCATATATCCCATCTAGAGACATATATATCGAAAAAGAAGCCGAAGTTAACGAAGAAATCGAACGGCTTCGTCACAGTGCCACCCGATCATTGCTCATGTCAAAAGACGTTATTGTTGTGGCTTCTGTATCATGTATTTATGGCTTGGGAACCCCTCAAGACTATATGCAAGGCGTTTTGATGCTTAAACAGGGAGAAACATTATCACGGCGTACATTACTCCAAAAACTGGAACGGGTACGCTATGAACGTAACGATATCGAACTTAAACGGGGCCGATATCGTGTGAGAGGAGATACTGTTGATATCTTTCCATCTTGGGATGACCTTCTTATTCGTATTGTGTTTTTTGGAGATGAAATCGAACAGATATGTGAAGTTGAGCCGGTATCGGGGCATATTGTTTCAGAAAAGCGGGAAATAGACATATATCCCGCTACACATTACGTGGTCCAAGATCACTTAGAGCGGGCATGTAAGGACATTGAACAGGAGTTGATGGTTCGATTAAAAATACTCAAAAAAGAAGGCAAAATAGTAGAAGCGCAACGCTTGGAAACCAGAACCCACTATGACCTGGAAATGATGCGTGAAATGGGGTACTGCAAGGGGATTGAAAACTATTCTCGCCACCTGTCTAAACGAATTGAAGGGTCTCCACCTGGCGTACTACTGGATTTTTTTTCCAATGACTTTATCACCATCATCGATGAGTCTCATGTGACAGTACCCCAAATTCGGGGAATGTATGAGGGCGATAAATCCAGAAAGTCAGCCCTTGTGGCCCATGGCTTTCGCCTCCCCTCCACTTTAGACAACCGACCTCTTACCTTCCTGGAATTTGAAGACCATGTCCAAGATTGCATTTATGTTTCTGCGACTCCCGGCCAATATGAGCTGGGGCATACCCAAATCATGGGCGGGAACTCTCCTGATATTATCGAACAAATCATCCGTCCCACGGGCCTCATAGATCCACAAGTTAAAATCAGACCTTCTGAAGGCCAAATCGACGACTTGCTAACAGAAATCCATCATCACATAGGGCTGGGGAACCGCATACTCATTACCGCACTCACCAAACAGCTATCAGAAGATGTAAGCGAATTTCTACAAGAAAAGGGGATTAAGGTTCGGTACCTTCATTCAGATATTGTTGCATTAGATCGGTTAGACATATTAAGAGAATTGCGAGAAGGGGTCTTTGATGTGCTTGTGGGCGTGAATCTACTTAGAGAAGGTCTTGATTTACCAGAAGTATCCTTAGT
>JABSQL010000006.1 GCA_013215865.1 Candidatus Margulisiibacteriota bacterium | reverse complement strand
TTTGCAGATAACTCTCGTTGCTGGCGATTTCGGTCCTGCTGCGGGTGGTGCTATTACATCTGCTCAAATTTATTGTTTAGGAACTACAGGAGATGCTGTTCCAGCACCCCTCCCTAGACCTGGTGATAAACTAACGGTGACCCCACTTTCGTCATTTGTTTGAGGTAAATTCACAGTGCCGATCACTTGCCCCAATACATCAATAACCAATTGCTGGATGGTTTTTGTTTCTCCCAACTCTATTTGGATGGGGCCTGATAACACTCTAAGGGTGTCTAGGTTTTCCGCTGCAACCAGATAAACGCCCGGTGCCAAATTGTTGAAGGTAAACAGTCCTGTTTCCGTTGTATTTACTGTTTGAAGGGGCGCCACAATCATATTCACTGAATCAAGAGTGGTATTTTCTAAGTTATAAAGCCTAATCGGAATGAGTGTCTCTGCCGTACCATTAGAATCTACAACAGTTCCTGTAATCGTTCCAATTTCAATGGACTCTACAGGTGTTTCTTCGTTCAATATCGGCTGAATGATATTTTCACACCCCAACATTAAAAAACATGAAAGACTCAGAATGAGTAATAATAATAACCTGGATTTCATAATCCCCCCGACTGAATATTTTAATTAAATATACTTCGTTATACCCAATATAGGCTGAAAGAAAACATATTGCTATGATATAGCCTATGATTTCTTTTATAAGGACTTACACACTGAGGTACTGGAAATGGTACTTTGCCGGCATGATCACCTTGGTCATTACCGCTTTTGTAACCGTTTTAAATCCCCTAAAGATTAAAGATGCCATAGATTTAATCCAAATGGAAGGAACCGTATCTTTACAATCTATTGTCCTTTCTATTATTGGTCTTGCCATTATTTTAATGATTTCCAGAACATTATCGCGTATTTTTATATTTACACCCGGTCGATACGTTGAATATGACCTCAGAAATGACTTGTACCGTCACCTAATGACATTATCTAAAGACTATTATAGAGGTCAGCATATCGGAGATTTGATGTCCCGCCTGACCAATGATATTCGCAGTCTGAGAGCCATGGTTGCTTTCGCTTTTTTACATTTGCTGAATATTGTCTTAATATATGGTTTTGTCCTGTACAATATGACTAAAATACATGTTTTTCTGACTATTTTTACCCTTTTACCCATACCGATTGCTTTCCTGTTTATTAAGCGATTGGTGAAGCGATTACATCGATACGTCAAAGAATCTCAAGAAAGATTGGGTGCATTAACCCAATTTATTGTAGAGTCTATAGGCAGTATATTACTTATTAAAAGTTACGGTTCTGAGTCCACTATTCTAGAGGCATTTGAGACGGAAAATAAGCACCTTGAATCTGTGAATATCAAACTGTCTGCTGTACGGGGAGCCATGTTTCCATTTATCACAATTGTGGGCAGTCTGGGAACCATGATTTTGTTTTAATATGGTGGAAAGTTGGTGATTGAAAGTGCCATTACTTTGGGGGATTTTGTAGCATTTGGATCCTATTTAATGCTGCTTACCTGGCCCACCGCTGCCATTGCATGGATCATCAATTTAATTCAAAGGGGTCAAGTCTCTTTAAAACGTATTCAAGATATTTTAGATACCCCCCCAATGATTACAGATCAAGCAGATGTCAAGACCGCCTTGTCATTGACAAAGCCACCCAAGATAGAGGTCAAAAATCTCTGTTTCAAGATTCAAAATGAAGCGCCTATACTTAAAGGTATCTCATTTACAATTCAACCTGGGCACACTTTGGGCATATTTGGACCCACAGGATCTGGTAAAACGGTCTTGTCTCGGGTATTAGCACGTTTGGAATCTGTACCCCAAAACACACTCTTCATTGATGATATTGATATTCTCAAATGGCCTCTCAAAGCATATCGTGAAGGGCTGTCATATGTGCCTCAAGAATCGTTTCTATTTTCAGATACCATCGCTCAAAACGTAGCATTTTATCAACCTGAATCCAAATCCGTACAGTCTGAAGCAGTTGAAATGGCCTCTCAGAATGCGTCAATTGAATATGATATTCACCGGTTCCCTAAGAACTATGATACCTTAGTAGGCGAAAAAGGAGTCATCTTATCGGGTGGTCAAAAAAATCGTTTGGCCCTGTCTCGGGCACTCTATAAACCCCATTTTATTTTAATTTTGGATGATATTTTATCGGCTGTAGACCATAAAACAGAAACGAAACTGATTCAGAATTTGTTCAAAAATAAAGGGCAGACCACATCTGTTTTGATTTCTCATCGTGTGAGTGCACTGACCCATTGTGATCAGATTCTGGTTCTGGAAGAAGGTCACATCACGGATAGCGGCACCCATCAATCCCTTTTGGAAAAAGAAGGAATATACAAACATACTTGGCAATATCAGAAACTCGAGAACACGCATGAATAACATTCAGCAAGATAAAGACTATCTCATTAGATATTGGCAATATTTAAAAAAATACAAAAGACTTCTATCGGTTAGTTTGATCCTGATTCCTTGTATTACCGGTTTTCACCTCGTTCAACCTTATCTCTTGAAAGTAGGTATTGATGATTATATTACACAAGGAAACTTGACGGGACTTTCAAGAGTGGCCCTTTTTTTTGGAATGGCTGTTGTTGGAGAATTTATTTGCCGTGCATTGCAAAGCTTTTTATTCCAATATGTGGGGCAAAAAACCATTTCTACTCTTCGAGTCGATTTGTTTCGCCATGTCAGCCACTTGTCTTCAAGCTATTTCGATAAAACACCCAAAGGTATTATTACCTCCCGATTAACCTCAGATGTAGAGTCACTCAATGAAAGTTTTTCCAGTGGACTTGTCACACTTGTTGGTGATGTTCTTACTCTCATTGGCATATTGGTCTTTATGTCTATTTTAAGTCTAAAATTAACCCTTGTTACAGTGGTGTTTGTACCCCCTTTAATTCTTATTATTAATTTTTTTCGTGTGAAGCTTCGTTTTTATTACACCGCCATTCGAGTAACAGTAGGGAAAATTACGGCCAGTTTGCAAGAGCAGCTTCAAGGTGTTGAAATTGTCCAATTATTTTCAAGAGAATCTAAAAATTATCATCACTTTAAAGACCTTAATAAAGCGTATCGTAAGGCAGTATTGGGCTCTGTTTACTTTGATGCGTTACTGTACTCAATAGTTGAGGCTATGAGCTCTATTGTAATCGCTGTTATGCTTTGGTACGGATTTGCCCAGCATTTAAACAGTGCCATCACCATTGGTGTACTGGTGGCCTTCATCGATTACATTCAGAAATTTTTTCAACCACTGAAGGAACTTTCCACCAAATTTGCAGTGTTACAGCAAGCGCTAGCGGCGTTGGAAAAGATATTCGGCACCTTTGATATTCAAGAACATATACCATCAGGTTCTCTGACTCTTCCCGACAGTAAGGGGCACATGATATTTAAAGAAGTGTCTTTTGCATATCCCGGTCATGAAGATAAGCCCATCTTGAAAAATGTGTCTCTTGAACTAAATGTGGGGAGTGTAACAGCACTTGTTGGACCGACTGGATCTGGAAAAACAACCGTTGGACGCCTGATGTCTCATCTTTATACCGGTTATTCAGGCCATATCCTATTGGATAACCACCCTATTCAAGATCTTGATTTGGCATTTCTTCGTTCACAAATTGCCCATGTGTCTCAAGATATTCAACTATTCAGTGGCTCCATAGCATTTAACATCACCATGGGAAATCCTAAGGTATCAACTGAGGCCGCCATAGATGCAGCCAAAAGAGTACAGGCTCATGATTTTATTCAAAAGTTTCCAGATGGTTATGATACTGTTTTGACCCATCAAGGAGGTGCATTGTCTTTGGGGCAAGCCCAGCTCATCTCTTTTGCAAGAGCACTTGCTTGCCCATCGCCAATCATTTTGTTAGACGAAGCCACAGCAAATGTAGACTCACTTTCTGAGAGACTAATCCAAAAAGCCACTGAGCTTATATTTTCACAGAAAACGGTATTGGTCATTGCCCACAGACTGTCTACGATTCAAAAGGCAGATCATATTTATGCGATGAAAGATGGGGAAATTCTGGAAGAAGGGTCGCACAAAGCCCTCATGGCTAAGGACGGATTCTATGCGAAGCTATTTCAGCTCCAGTTTTCACATTTGTAGTTGGGTGCTACAATCTTCGCGATGATTAATAAATGGCTAGAAGATCATGAAAATAATGGAGAGCTTCCTTTATATGCTTCCGTTGATATTCGAGATGCTGGTTTTAAGACCGCTGTTGTCGATACAAACCTGTTTCCAGCAGGCTTTAATAACCTGTGTGTTACCAGTCGTGAAGATGCTTCTATTACCCTAAAAGAAACGATTTTGAACCGTGTGCCTACATGTCAACGGATTCTGATTATTACAGAAAAACATACCCGCAACAAATGGTACTTGGAAAACGTTGTGGTTTTAGAGTCAATGATTAAAAAAGCAGGTTTTAAGACCACTATTGCCAGTTTTTTAGACGAAGAATCCACAGATTGTCAGAATGACGGGTTTGCGGAACTCGAAAGTGCTTCGGGTAAAATTGTTAAAACCTATTGCCTGAAAGGACTCATGAAACAAATTGAATCTCAGCAAGGTGTTTTTGATCTGATTATCCTGAACAACGACTTGTCTTCAGGTATACCAGAGATTCTTCAAAGTAGCCATATACCGATTTATCCTTCCGTTCACGCAGGGTGGCATGCACGGAAAAAATCCCATCATTTTGAACATACTAATTGGCTTGTGGAAGCCTTTTCCGAGATTACTAAGCAAGATCCTTGGTTATACTCTTGCCTTTTTAAAAGAAGCAAAAATGTAAATATCAATGACCCGAAAGACCGTGAATCTTTAGCAGATTACGCCAGCGATCTTTTTAAAGATATTCAATCTAAGTATACCCAACACAACATTACAGAAAAGCCCTATATCTTCTTAAAATCAGATTCAGGAACCTATGGAATGGGCGTCATGCCAATTGAAGACCCTCATGATATTCTGACTTTGAATCGTAAAGGAAGAAACAAGCTCGCAAAAGGGAAATCAGCCATCCCCATCAGCCACTTTATTCTTCAAGAGGGTGTGCCTGATACCTCTACAGATCAACCCTATGCCCGTGATATTTGTATATATCAAATTAATAATAAAATTGTGGGGGGATTTTACCGGTTTAATCCCAACAAAGGTGCCCGAGACAACCTCAATTCACCCGGTATGTCTTTTAAACGTATGTGTCAGATTCCGGGTTCCAAAGCGTGTCTTGTGAACCAAGATTCTGACGCTGAATCTTGCGGGATTGATCCCGACCCAAAGAAACTAGAGCTATATCAGATATTGGCCCGCATCGCAGGCATATCGGCCCAAAAAGAGATTGGCGATATCCACAAGGAGCTGGCGCAATGAATATCGTTTTCATACTTGATCCACTCGATACCATTATCCCACAGAAAGACACCTCATTTGCCTTGATGATATCTGCCAAGAAAAAAGGGCATTCTCTGTTCCATGTACAGGACACAGACCTTATTTTTAAAGACGGACATCTTGAATTCTTAGTGACGCCCGTAGATATCGATTTATCCATGACCCCACCCTTCAAACAGGACCCTCTCATCGTTATGACTGAAAAAGATGTGGATGTGGTTTTTATGCGTCAGAACCCTCCTTTTGGATTGAATTATCTTCACTGCACATGGCTTTTAGACCAGTTATCTCAAACAGCCGTTGTTAATACACCCTCAGGGGTTCGAAGTGTAAACGAAAAACTCTGGGCCCTCCAATTTCAAGATATTGTTCCTAAAACAGTCGTTAGCGGAAAAATAAATGTGCTCACTTCTTTTCTGAATGAAGAAAAAGATATCATTTTGAAACCCGTAAATGCCTTTGGTGGGCAGGGTATCTTTCGAGTCAAAGAAACGGATGCCAATCGAAATGTGATTTTTGAAACCCTTACTCAAAATGAAAGCCAACCCGTTATCGTGCAAGAGTATCTGCCAGATGCTCAAAACGGAGACAAAAGAATTCTGCTACTTAACGGGGACCCGTTGGGGGCTATTTTACGTGTTCATGGACCCGATGATCACCGAAATAACTTCTTTGCAGGTGGTGCACCCCAACAAACCAACATCACAGACACGGACATGGCGATTATTGATCGTATTAAACCAGATCTGCAGCGATTGGGTTTATATTTTGTGGGTATTGATATCATTGGTGGCAAGTTAATCGAAGTCAATGTGACTTCCCCTACTTGTATTTGTGAAATGGCACCATACTATGATGAAGACCTCCCAGAAAAGGTTATTGAGTTTTCGGAGACACTTTCAAATGCCTATCACTAAGCAAATCACAGAGATTATTCTAAAAAATATTCCAGATGCGACGGCAATCGTTACAGATCCACAACAGGACGGCGTTCATTTTCAAGCATTGGTCATTAGCGCTACGTTTATTGGAATGCCTCTTGTCAAACAGCACCAAATGGTTTTGAATAGCCTGAAGGAAGCATTCAAAGAAAAGGTTCATGCCCTGGCTTTGAAAACGTTTACCCCAGAAAAATGGGAAAGTCAAAAGGAAAACTATTCTGTTTAAAAGGAGAATGATATGCAAGAAGAAATCGAAGAAAAAAAACAAGACATTCAGAAAGACATTAAAGAAAACACCATTATTTTATACATGAAGGGAGACACTTCCCAACCCCAATGCGGTTTTTCATCACAAGTGGTTCAAGTACTTTCTGCCATGGAGGTTGACTTTGTGACAAGAGACGTCTTAAAAGATGAGGTTCTTCGCCAAGCGATTAAAGACTTTTCAGATTGGCCCACCGTACCCCAGCTCTATGTGAAAGGAGAATTT
>JABSQL010000059.1 GCA_013215865.1 Candidatus Margulisiibacteriota bacterium | reverse complement strand
TGCCTTGAATGTCCCTGTATTTGTCATGTTCATTGTTTGTCATGTCATTCTCCTGGCGATATGAAAATATTAATGGCGCATTCTTTTTGATTTCATTTCCTGGATGATTTTTCCGGATATGAGGTTTTCAACGTTTTCCTCAGAGAATCGAGGGTGGCCACTAGGGTTTTGGTTGATAAGTAACCCTGCTTTTTGAAGGTCAATGAGCTTATTTCTAGCGAGGCTTAATCGTTGAGATACGTCATCGTAGGTCAGCCAGCTGCCAGGCTTTTTTAGTTTTTGGAGTTCCTTTAACTGGCGTTTAAGAGATGAGAGATCTCTTTCCATTTTGTCCAGTTTTGGGATCTCTAAATTGATGTGCATGTTGCTTCCTCCTTGGTTATTGATTGATTGCTTTTCAAGTATGCATGAAAATTTGTCACGCTTTCTAGGCACCGTTTTGGGTTTTGATATGAAAAATTAGATGGGGGAGACCTGAAGAAAATAAAAGGTTATGATATATATTCTGAATCGGATTGGAGGTTTTTGTAATGATCAATAGAAAAATATTATTGGTTGAAGATAATGTCCTTTTTAGTGATAACCTAAAAAAATCATTGTCACAATACGAATTAGTATGTAGTGATACGAAATCCATGTGTATCGAAATGCTTAAAAAAGAATCTATTGATCTAATATTACTGGATATTAATTTACCAGATTGTAACGATTTATCTCTTTTAGAGCACATTACACATCATTATCCTGATTTGCCTGTCATTGTTCTTACGGTTGAAGAAAAGCCAGATTTTGCCGCGGAGTTTATAAAAAAGGGAGCCAAAGATTATTTGCGAAAAGCGTTGTATTTTGAAGATCCTTCGATCCTCAATAGGAGAATGGACTCTCTGTTACAAAATGTTTCAATAAAGAAAACAATTGATTCAAAAAATTCAGAATGGTCTTATATTAATCAGAACACTTTTATGCCTAGCTCAGAGGATTATATTGCGGCCTTCAGGCAGTGTGCTTTAGCGATTAAGGGACATTTATCAGTATTTATGAGTGGAGAAACAGGTGTGGGTAAAAATGTAATGATACGATCAATTCATCAGCAAGTAATGCCAGAAAAACCATTCATAACAATAGACTGTGGTTCAATATGTAATACGTTAATAGACTCAGAGTTGTTTGGGCATGAAAGAGGTGCATTTACGGGCGCTGGGAAACAGAAAAAAGGGAAAATTGAACACGCCGATGGAGGTATATTGTTTCTTGATGAAATTGCAAATGCACCCTTAGAGGTTCAAGCAAAATTATTGCGAGTTATTCAAGAAAAGAAAATAACACGTGTTGGTTCTACCATTGAGATTCCCGTTGAATTTACGTTGGTATCTGCAACAAACAAGGACATACAAAGCTTAATAAATTCAGGAGAATTTAAGGAAGATTTGTATTACAGATTAAAGCAGGTGGAAATTGAGTTACCCTCTCTGAGAAATAGTTTAGATTCTTTGAAAGAATTTATTCAGTACTTTGTTCAAATGTACAATAAAAAATACGCAACTAATTTTCTACCTTCAAAGAAATTTGAAGATGGGCTAATAAAAAAATCATGGAGAGGAAATATTAGAGAGTTAGAAATGGAAATCCAAAAACATATATATATGCATAGTACAAATATGCCAGTAGAGATTTCTAGAAGAGGTGCAATGAAAAATTCAGTGTCCTTATCTTTAAAGGACAATTTTAATGGCAAAGAGAAGAAAAGGATCATACATTCACTTGAGAAAAACGGGTATAATATTTCTGCTACAGCTCGTGAATTGAATATCCCCCGAACGACATTTCATGCACAGATTAGAAAATATAAAATATCAGTGTAGTTTTACCCGTGGGTATTTAAGTTCATTGAGATGACTAACTTTACAGTTCAAAATTCTCCATGTTATAGTCTCTGACATTAAGATCGAGAGGTATATGATGGGATTTCTTTCAAAATCAATAGAGAATATTTTTAAGCTAAAGGAAAAGCAGCGTGACTTTTCAAATGTAAAAAGCGTAAACGATACATTTAGTAACAAAGTAATTATAGCGCTGTCAGGATTCTTTTGGATGCTGACTTACGTGTTCATTATTTATGTTGGATTTAGGGATAAAACGTATGGAATGCCATTGGTTGCCTTGTGTGCAAATATTTCTTGGGAGTTCATTTTTTCTTATGTTTATCCTCATCGAAAACCCCAGTTATACATCAATAAAGTATGGTTTTGGTTTGATATAATAATTCTGGGCCAATTTTTATATTATGGACCAAAGAATGTATTCTGGGCCGAATTATCGCCTATGCTTTTTTATCTGAATTTCATTGGTATATTAATCATTAGTTTTATAGTTCTTTTTTATATTAATGAACGATTAAGTGATCATCGTCATGGAAAATATACTGCTTTTGGCCAAAATTTGTTAATGTCGATTTTATTTGTTTACATGTTTTACCTAAGAGAGCCTGGCCTTGGACAATCAATATACATCGCTATTTGCAAAATGATGGGAACATTGTTTGCATCAATTGTATTTTTTAAGGTTTTACCAGAAAAGAAGTGTTTGAATATTTTGTATATTGCCATATTACTGTTTGATTGTTTTTACTTGGCTTTATTAATGTAGTTCTTCGGTATTTCGACAATAAATTCAGTGGTCATCTTGTTAGGGGTGTTACAGGCTATTTTGAACCCCTGTTTATCACAGATAAGTTTGCAAATCTTAAGTCCGATTGATGTGGCGTTTGTTTCTGCATTAAAAGATACTTCACCAATAGGTTTGAATATAGAATTCTTGATAACTTCGCTTAGGGCCTGACCTTCATTTTTGATAGATAGCCTATATACAGCTCCATCCTTGGTGCACTTGACGGTAATGGATCCATTTTCTCTGGAAAAAGTTGAAGCATTTTGAATGAGATTGGAAATCAAAATCATAAATACGTTTTTATCAGCGTGAATGATGTATTGGTTTGGGATACATTCAGACACGTTTAGATTCTTGCTGTTTAAATGGAACTGATTTAGTTTTATGACTTCCCTAAGGGCAGATTTAATTGGAATCTCAGTAATTTTGAGTGTGATATTATTGAATTCTAAAGTCTTTTCAAGAAAATAGTTTTGAGAGTAATTTAGAATATTTGCACTTACATGCGTTATATTTTCTAAAGTATTTGTGACATCTTTTGATAGCTTCTCATTATTCAGAATTTGAATGACGCTTTGTTTAATGTTGAGGTAATAGTTCTTAATTTCATGGAAAATGGTATTGTTAATGTCTTCGGCATAGTTCACAGATTTTAACGCTTTTTCTTTTTCTGATTTTAGAAAATTAATTCCTGCCTCATTTTCTATGCCCAAAGCTTTGTATTTAATAATAGAAATTACAATTCCAATAGCGCTGACTAATGCAACAGACTGTACGTTAAAAAAACTTCTTTTGATGCCAAGCAACGGAAGGAAAAAAGCGCCAATATAGGCGATTAATACGGTAGCAAGAGTCGATAGGTACAAAAGTTTAAAGTAGACAATTTCATTTTTATTTTTACTGGTATCTTCACGACATTTTTTGTAATGGTTAAATAAAAGATAGGTGTTGTATAGTCCATATGCTAAGAAAAACATGCCATAGTAGGGCAATATGGGGTCCATTTCTCTGACAACAATACCTGCTATAACGGATATTTTTGTAAATGAATACAGTAGAAAAGCAAATACGAGAGATAATAGGTAGGAGCAAGTATAAATATATTTTTTAAGAGGGGCCTTTACAAACAAAGATACGCAATGTAGTGAAGTGCTGGGCAAGAAAGCAGCACAGATTATCTCAAGAATATAAATTGATATGATTCGATCGTTATAAACAGCAGCAATTAGCTCGGAGAGCCCAATAGTTGAAACGACTCCTCCAACACATAATTGGCAAACTAAAAATACCCTATTAAAACTTGATTTAGGATTAAACCAAAATACAACTATACCGAGAAGAGAAATTCCCAATCCAGATAAAACCTGTATTTGTTTAATCAAAAATAGTGTAATTGAAATCGCTACTCTCCCAAATATTTAAATCTTGAATGTATAGTATGTGTTCGAAAGAAAGAAATAATCAAGGGCATAAAAAGGTTCTGTTTTTACAAAAATTTAATGTTGGATAGCTTTCGTCACTTTTCGCCATATTTCGCCACTTCTTGTCATTTTCCGTCATAATAACCAAAATCTTGGAGATATTAAGCACAAAACCAGTTGGCCTAAAATTTGCAGTATTGAAATTATGGGTTTAATACAAAAAATTGGTCTAAGAAGAGAAGGTCCCAATAAATTATTTCATTGTTTTTTAAAGAATTGTTTGAATGATGCTGAAACGAAGCAGGCTGATTTGGCCAGAAAGTTAGGAACTTCTCGAAAAAATGTTAATCATTGGGTTGTTGATCGATTTCCGACATCGGGACAATTGTTCGGAACGCTTTCTCATTTGAGGTTGAATAAGCGAGATGAAATAGCGTTGCTTAAATCTTATGTTTATTATAAATCATCTATAAATGTTCGGGCCGTTTTAGATCGATTGATTCAGCTTGGTGAATTTTGATGAATACAAGAACCCAGGAAATGTGACTCCACACATTACTGAGGGAAAACCTGGGATTGAATGTTGTAAATAAGGGTATATAATTGTTTCTATCTTGTTAATGTTCAGAGGAGGAATTGGCATGCCAGCAATAAAATATCTTAAGAAAGAAAGTAAGAAGGGGAAAGCTGTAACATATGTATATATAGTTGAAAATCAGACACTAATCGATCCTGAAACGCAAAAGAAAAGGATAAAAAGAACCTATTTGGAAAAGCTGGGTGTTTTGGGTAAAGAAGTTTCTAAATCACAAGCGAAAGTGGCGCTTTTACGGTACGTAGATAGAAATCAGCATCTGACTTGTGATTTGATGTTAAATGAGATTATAGAGGAATTTAAGCCTCATTATAAGAACCAAATAGGGAAGGTTATCAAACCATCCACATATGAATCGTTTGAGTATGGCATTAAGAATATGGGCTCTCTAATGAACAGGAAAATTCGAGATATTGGTTTTGATCAGATTGAGGATTTTAAAGATACAATCAATGAGAATTTATCCAATAGAAGCATTAATATTGTCTTGATCCATTTGAAAAGGATTTTTAAATTTGCTCAAAGAAAAGGGTACATCACAACACTACCCTTAATAGACCACTTAAGAGTAAGCACCAAAGAAATCAAACGTTTAACAACAGATCAAATAAAAATTTTATTGGACAATGCACCGGAAAAAATCAAACGATATATTTGTATGATGGTATTTACAGGCATGAGACCCAATGAAATGATGAATCTGAGATGGGAAGATGTAAATATGCCGGAAAACTATATATTGATTCGTTCAGACAATAAATTCAAAAGAGGAAGAAAAATACCCATACACAAAGCTTTAAAGAAGGTGTTACTAGATCATAAAGAAAATCAGGGTTTTGTTTGTCCATACGACACGAAGTGGGGCGTTGTATCAATGTTGAACCGGCTTGGGAATAGATTGGGCATAAAAATAACACCATATACACTCAGAAAGACATTTACGAGCCTCATGGCAGAAAATGAGGTGTCTCCGTTCAGTTTGGCTAAAATATTGGGCCATACAAATATCAGTACAACATATAAATATTACGTTGAGATAGAACATAAAAAACTAAGAGAGGAGCTAACAAAACATCCTCTGGATGAGATAGAAATATAAAATTAGGATA
>JABSQL010000058.1 GCA_013215865.1 Candidatus Margulisiibacteriota bacterium | reverse complement strand
TCTGCTACCTGAAGATTATATTTCCCTAATCTCTTTAGTAGTACTTTAAAGAACCGCTCCGCATCACGCGAATACTGAAAGGCACATACAAAATCATCGGCGTACCGACAGATTATTGCATCGCCATCGCAGTTTGGTTTAACAACCTTCTCAAACCATTCATCGATAACATGGTGTAAATAGATGTTCGCCAAAATAGGAGATATACTGCCGCCTTATGCATAGTAGCAGGTTTTGTAAAGTAAATGACGCTAAGCATTGCTTTTTGCCATCAATTACCAGATTTACTTTACATAATATTTACTGAGTTTTAGTCATAGACTAGTCAGCCAAGTTAATAATGCATCATCTTTATTCCACTGCGGCAGAGGTGTCTCAACTATATCAGGGTAAGCTTTTTCCAGTGCCTTGCGCTTCGTTTCTGTATCAGCTCGGGCATAGATCTCAGTTGTGGTGATATCAGTATGGCCTAAGAAATCGCGAATATAGATTAGGCTGACACCAGATTGTAATAATAACATAGCTTTTGTATGCCTCATGATATGAGGCGTTACATCGTTTGGAATAATACATGACGTTGTTTTAGCTTGAGCAACATATTTATTCAAGATATAACAAATACCAGCACGAGTCATTTTTCTACGCTGTCGGTTAAAGAATAATGGGGAATCTAGCATGCCGTCTAAAGTCAGTGACGATTCATCCATATATTGCTCCAACAGAACTTTCGTATTCGGCATGATTGGCACATGCCGTTTTTTTCGACCTTTTCCTGTAAGCGTCAAAATGGGTGGATCATCTAATCGAACATCTCTAACTTTCAAGTCCACCAACTCTTGTACGCGAGCTCCTGAGTCATAGAGTACAGCTAGCAAGGCTAGATTTCGACGGCCATTCATTTTCGATGTGTCTGGTTGTGCTAGTATCAGTTTTAACGCTTCTGGCGTTAGATGATTTATCATGGGAGCTCTCGTTTTCTTCAACGGTATCGACATTATTTGTTGATAAGATAGAAGCCCTATTGGATCTTCAATTTGCATATACCGATAAAAACTATGGATGCAAGCCAATCGCTGATTTCTCGTCGACACGCTATTGTTTCTATCGGATTCAAGCCAATCTAAAAACTCTAGAACCCGTATTTTGTCGACGTGTTTCAAACTCAATCTCTCCGCAGGTATACTGCACTTTTGCTTACAGAACAGTAGAAATAGTTTGAATGTGTCGCGATAAGATTTAATTGTGTTCGGGCTAACATTACGTTGACTTGGAAGGTACATGCCGAGGTAGTGTGACAAAGCCTGCGCTAAATCAGTTGGTTTCACAATCATCTCCTCCTGACAATGGAATAACGTCGCCAAATTTTTGTTGCATTTTTGCAGTTATATCTGGATACAAGTCAGCGGTCAGGCGAAGATATTGAGGCGTATCACTAAATGAATCATGACCCAAATACGTTTTTAGTATAGGAAGGTAAGCAGCTAGATCTTTCCCTTCAAGTACCCAACGTCTCAAACAGTGTACTGAGAATGTATGACGCATATCGTGTAATCGCGGTCCTTTCCCCCATCCTTCATGTGAAATTCTCGCTTGCCAAAGAAATCGTCGGAGCTTTTTTGTATACATTGCCTCTAGTAATAGCTTGGCCATTTGGTGCAGGGAAGAAGAAATCATGACTTTCCGAAAGCTGATGTACTTTTGTAACTACACACCCCTAATTGCTAAATATCACCAGCTAAGGCCATCTGTATAGCAATAAGTGGGTTGTAACCTCTACTCGACATGGTTTGAATA
>JABSQL010000057.1 GCA_013215865.1 Candidatus Margulisiibacteriota bacterium | reverse complement strand
TTGTTCTGGGTTGATTCTCATCTACCTCTATTTCTGCTGCTATGATTTGGGGATTTGGAATGATCAGCATCACGATTTGGATGCATAACACTAACTTTCTTATTCGTCTAAACATACAATCCTCCCATAATAACCCTACGAAGCCTATTTTGTTCTTTTTTTCCGAACCTGTCAATAGCCCGTTTGAATTAGGTCAAATGGTAACTGAAAAATAGAATTCGTGGTCATTGGCATCCATTGACTCTGGCCAAACGAGGGGTAACCCGTAAGTCATTTTCCAAGTAAGGGCCCCATGATATTTCAACCCAATCGACATCCCCACCAGACCGTCTTGTTTATTCACATATCCGGCATCCAATGATAAGTTAAAATCTATACGCTCAGCCATCTCTTTAAGTGGTCGCCAAGAAATAATATGGTTCAACTTGATAGAAACATCATTTCGGACATAAAGACCCACATCTCCTTGAATAGAGTCTTCTTTAAACCCTCTAACGGTGTATAGATCACCGATATTAATGCGCTCAGAGGCATGTAATTGCCGTTTGCTGTATTGGCCATAGAGAGTCCCTCGATAAACAAAGGGTGCTTTGAACAGGGTAAACGGCTTAATCATGTTGGCATCGATGGACAGCTTATCAAATTGTGCATGAGGGTCAGTATCTTCTATGTCAGCAGGATCCACTTCTGAATTAAGGGTATTTAGGCCCTTGGCATAGCCCAACCTCAGGGTTGTTACTGAGGCACGTCCGACCATTGTATGGGACATGGCACTTTCCCAAATCACCAATTTTCGTGTCCCGACACCACTAATGGCCCCATCATTAAAGCTGCTGGTAGATTTAATGGAAAGGCCTGTTTCTATGGTAGATTTGTTGGTGTGTTGACGATTGATCACTCTTTCTATGTTAACCCTTCCAACTTCACTGGTTCCCGATGCCAGGAAAACATCATTTAGACCAAACGTGGGGGATACATATTCGAAATGGGAATATCTGGATCGTAAGGTGTAATACCCAAAGGGAACAGACAGTCCCACACTCCAATTCCGACTAAACCGTTCACTTTGACTGGTATCTTCCCCATAACTCATGGTCCACCCATCATTGATGGAAAAGAGATTATCTTTTGCTACATGAATTGAGGTTTGGTACAGACCGGTTGATTCTTGGCCGGAATTGGCAAACGTGGCTTGCAACCTTAAAGCCTCTTTTGGTGTATTTTGAATGGACACTATTGTACTACCCTCTTCTTCCCCAGGCATCAATGACACCGTTGCATTGTTCGACTGCAGCCGATTCATTTGATCTAAGCCTTGTTCAATATCCCTTAAGTTGAGAATTTTTCCCTTCAACTTAGGAAAAGAAGTGAGGCGTTGAAACCGGTCTTTTAGGTGATTTTGGTTAACATCGATACGGGAAATGGTACCCTCTACAACCCGAATTTCTAGGACACTGTCTTTTAGGTTTTGAGGAGGAACATATACCCGTGTAGTAGCATAACCCCTCGTTATGTACCAATTGGTAATGTATCGAACCATTTGATTGATATCGTATAAGTCTAGATGCTTGAATAAGTTAGACTTAAGCAATTTGTCCTGCTCTTTTTCATTGAATTGGGTGGCCCCCATAATTTTGAAATTCGTTACCAAGAATTTGGGCGTTTCAAGGGGAACATCGTCGATGGTAACGTCTGAATCGATATGAAGTTGAATACCGGGTGTATTCAGTCGCTCAAACAAGCGCTCTCGCTCCTGGGCATTCATACGTTGCTGTTCTTTTGTGATGATACTGTCTTGTGTTTGTTGAATAGTGGGATCATTTTCAGCAGCAACCATAGACGCCTCTTGAACAAAAAGCGCCATAAACAAAACCATAATAATCTGAAGAGTGAAAGTCGTTTTTCCCATCCTAGCGGGGTACTGTAACAGAAAAAAAGAAGAGTTGCAAACCCCCTACATGAAAATTAAGAGGCGCCTATATACTTGTAACCCGGTCGAATAATTCGTTTCCCTGACAATATTTCTTCAATACGATGGGCGCACCATCCTGAAATACGGCCCATGGCAAATAGGGGTGTAAATACCTCTTGAGGAATACCCAAGCAATCATATACAAACCCAGAATAAAAATCTACGTTGGGGGAAATCACTTTTGAAGACCCTTTTTTCTCAGAAAAGAGTTTTGGGCCTTCTTCTTCAATGGTCAGTAATAACGCAAGTTCATCCATACGATCAGATTTATCTGCAATCTCCTTGGCCAACTCTTTTATTATCACGGCCCGGGGATCTGACTTGGTATATACAGCATGTCCAAGGCCATATATTTTGCCTGATTTATCAAAGGCCTTGCCAGAAAGAATGGCTTC
>JABSQL010000056.1 GCA_013215865.1 Candidatus Margulisiibacteriota bacterium | reverse complement strand
GCTGAAGTTTAAGGTATAGGTATTGGAAACTACATTTCCCCATCGGTCCATTACCACAAAATGGGTGGTCTCATTTCCCTCAGATATTTTGATGGGATCACCTGGTTGAATGAGATTGCTTTTAGTGGCCTTAGACCTGTCGATTTTTGATCTTAAATAGGCGGTATAGGGTTCAGAAATGAGGGGCTGAACGGGAACGGATACATATTCGGGATCCCCAAGAAATTTGGAGCGGTCTGCGTAGGCCAACTTCATGGTTTCTGCAAGCACATGAATCGTGTCTGCTGTATTATGTCCCATTTCTTTTATCGGAAAACCCTCAAGGATACGAAGCATTTGAATGAGATGGACCCCTCCTGAACTGGGGGGTGGCATGGCGTAAATATCATACCCGCGATACGATCCCGACACAGGCTCTCTCCACACAGGTTGATAGTTCTTTAAATCTTCATGGGTAATCAGGCCCTCCTGAGAATCCATAAATGCCACAAATTTTTTAGAAATATTCCCGGAATAAAATGCATCTTTTCCGTATTTGGCAATTTGTTTTAAGCTCCAAGCTAGATCTTTCTGGACAAGAGTTTCACCCACCTTATATTCAGAAGCATCCTTTTTAAAAAAGGTTCCCATGGCGGATTCAGAGCCGTTCATTCTTGGCTTTGCCTGAGACAACGACTGTTTTAAATCTGAGTTTACAACAAAACCATGTTTAGCAAGTTGGATAGCGGGCTTCAAAAGGGTTTTTAAACTGAACGTTCCAAATCGATGTCTGGCTTCCGTGAGTCCAGCAACCGTACCTGGCACACCCACCGCTAAAATGCTATTCCTAGATAACTGATTATTCGGTTCTCCAGAGTCATCTAAGAACATATTTCTATGGGATTTTTGGGATGCGGTTTCTCTGTAGTCAAGGGCAAACGTTTGATTGTCCGTTGCGATATGGATCATCATAAACCCACCCCCACCGATATTACCTGCACGGGGTAAGGTGACCGCTAATGCAAACCCCATTGCAACAGCTGCGTCGATGGCATTCCCTCCCCTTTTAAGAATATCCACGCCCACCTTAGTCGCATTTTCTTCTTGGGAGGCCACCATGCCGTACTGACCAATAACAGGATGGAAACGGGCATTGTAGTTAAAAATGTGATTTTCAGAGATATTTGCGTATAGTGATGACTGAAAAGAAATACTGGTGAGAATCAGGGATAAAAGAGTAAGGTTGAGTGCTTTCATGATTATAGATGCCATATTGATGGGTGTTTTCATGAGACATTACTATACCATATTTCATTGTTCTCGGTTCAAATTGGATGATGAATTATGAATTTTGAGCATGATTTTATACTCAGTTTCAAATACCAGAAACTTTCAATATGTTTTTTTGCAATAATTTTATTTTTTTCACGATATATAATTAAACGCACCCGATTATTGTTGCATATGAGGGGCATATAAGGAGTTCGTTATGTTTACAAGAATATCGCAAATTATTCATTCAAATTCAAGGAAATCTAGAAATAGGAATAAACTACTTTCAAAATTTACAGGTAAAGTACGAAGTGCTTTGAATCCAAAACCTAGTCCCAGGGCTACAAGTAACTCAGAGAGTGTTTCATATGCTTTTAAAAAAACAATTAAAGAAATACCCGCATTAGAAAAGCTTCACATAGAAGAATACACAGGTGATCTTAAAGATGGACTTCCACATGGTGAAGGTATAGCTAAATATAATAAAGAGTACAATAATGGCGGCACATATACAGGGGAATTTAAAGACGGAAAAAGGCATGGCCACGGTACATATGCCATAGATTGCAATAAGCATCTTGGTACAACCCAAACCTATTCTGGTGAATGGAAAAATGGACAAAGAGATGGGTACGGAAAAGCGAAATCAAAGAATTCAACCTATTATGGTCAGTGGGTATCTGGAAGAAGAAAGGGATATGGCAAACATTCAAGAAAAAATGGAAGCCAAGTTTTTAGGGGATTATTTCTCGATAATGAGGCGAGATCAGGAAATCAATTAACTTCAAAAAGTGAACGTTTCGGAGAATTTTATAAACGTTATTCAATAAGGCACCAAAAACATTTGCGCGGTTTTCTTATAGGAGTAACTCTTATTGGAAGTCAACCTACGCATGTTAACAACTACAGTGATAAGAGAAATATTATAACTACTGCCATTGATGCAGAAGGTTGTCATCAGGCATCATATGAACATATTAATAAGGCCAAGGAAGAGTCTATAAAAACTAATAAATTAGCCGAAAGAATATTAAAAGAATCGCATGATTACAAACGACACTTCTCCTCAATTCCCTCATCACCTACTTCAATAGATCATAAGTCTAATTCAAACAGATACGAAAATAAGTCTGATGCGTGAGAAACACGCACCCAATTTCTGATGTATTTTATGGCACCAGATAAAACAGACTGTTTAAATATAAATTAGATAGTGATCAAGCATCTACACTTGTAAGTTATTTATTATATGTAAAACAACTAATTCAAGGCCCAGGAATCCCCCCCCCGAACTGCTTCCAAAGAGGCCCTACAGGCCTCT
>JABSQL010000055.1 GCA_013215865.1 Candidatus Margulisiibacteriota bacterium | reverse complement strand
TCTTTGGTGATAAGTACTTTGTTTGAGGGCTTTCTAATGAAGTTAAAATTGTCTGTTTTGGGTGGGATTATTGTGTCTTTTCCGGTCCATATGTATAGTGGTATCAGATTTATTTTTCCGGGTTTAAAGAAAAAGGAGCGGCGGATCATTTGGGCAGTGATTGTGGCCAGTTTTCTTTTGGCTATATTTGGGTTGTACATGAGTTATTTCCAGCTGATTCCATTTTCAGTGACCTTTTTAACGGGAACGGGATTTATACCCAAGGATGTGGGTTTGTTATTAAATTATAAGTTAAATATTCAATATGTGATGAATTTTATTTTGTTTTCACTGATATTGTTTCAATTACCTGTGGTGTTGGAGTTGCTTTTGGCGATGAATGTGGTGAATCGTCAAACATTGTTTCGGAACAGTCATTATATAGTTGTGGCAATATTCATATTGACGGCACTGGTGACACCACCGGATATTATATCCCAAATTGGGCTGGCGGTGCCGTTAATTTTTCTCTTTTTTATAACCTTGTTGATTGCAAAATGTTTGCGATTGGGAGAAGGGTGATGTTTGGACTTTGGCTGGGTGAGATTGTCATGATATTGGGGGTGGGCATCATGGTGGTTAGCCCAGAGAAGTGGCCGCTTATTTTAAGGAAGTTGGGCGCTATTTACCAGCAGATCAACCATACCTATCACATGGTTATTCGGGAGATATATGAGTCGGAAAATTAAGTAAAGGTTGTTGTCCTGAAGCGTAATTATTTACCCAAAAGACGTCGGTAGTTCTGGCGTTTGTCATGGAGGTAAATATACGGATGACATCGATCGTTTAGTCTATCGCCACGATCGATAAGTCTCAAATAAGATTCACAAGAGGAAAAATCTTTACATTTAGTCTTGAATTTCAAATACTTATCTTTTACTAATTCCATTTGTTCAAGATCCCATTCTTTTACGGTTCCATCTTCCACTTTTTGTCTGAAATCTTCATAAAATTGTTTATCATCTGAGATAGGTGCAGCTGTATAATGTGCATTGGCATTAGGTACAGGTTTAGGCTCATAAGCAGAAGGTTTTTGATTTGCAGAAGCGCATTCTTCATCAGTTAGTGGATTAGTATTTTGGGTCTGAACTACAACTATGTCGAAGCGTGAAATTAAACTTTCCACATATTCTTTAGTTGCGTTACCTTTAACTACTTCCCAAGTATTTGTCACTGGATCATTGTTGAGTGAAATTTGCCCATTTGCTGTTTGGAAATCTATTGTAACCGGTTCCTTGAAATTAATAGTGATTGTAAAACTAGGATTTTCTTTATGACTAGGTATACGGTGAGATATTTCAATTTCTGTGCCTTTATTTCTATCTGCAATATACTTGTTAAGCGCAGTTAGGGGAAAATTATTTTGGGTCGTAGCTTCAGTTTTGGATTCCTCAGGATTACTTAATTGTTGTTGAGAGGTTGTCTGAGAATGTTTTTGTTCTGCTAGATGAGCTAGTATGTTACTAACCTTTTCAAGGTCTTCGATTGTAGCATTGAAAAATTGATTTCTATCCTTAGTAAATTTTACCTTGGGATTGTTCGAGTCTTGGATGTTTATTATAAAATTAACACTCGTTGTATGATTTTTTAATAAAAAAATATTTTTGACAGTATTATAGCTAATGGAGTAATCACCATCCCTATTTGAAGGTGGATAACAAAATGGCCAGAAATGTCTCGTTAAGAGAGAAGAACCCGGACGTATGAGAATTTTTGCATTCTTCTCTATTTTAGCTAAAAAATCATTTTTTTCAGGAGCAGGATTATCTTCTGCCACGACCGTATCTTCCTTAACTTCTGATGCGTCTTCAGAAAGAAGATGTGACATCAATTCATATATTTTCTGAGAGTCTTTTTGAAAATATAGGCGTGTACGTGTAGTTGTATTTGTAGTATAACGAAAAATGGCAAACTCTTTAGACGCATGATTAAAATAAATGTGAAAAACACTTTTTTTATCATTAATTTGTCCTTCTATTCTAAAGTCACACTGGGTCATTTTATGGTTTTTCGTTGAGAAGTTTGATCTCGTAATGCGAAAAGGCCCTATGACGCGTGCCACTTTTAAACT
>JABSQL010000054.1 GCA_013215865.1 Candidatus Margulisiibacteriota bacterium | reverse complement strand
GGTGAGACGGGCTTTATCGCTTATATTGGAGCAGGAGATCCTTGTTTAGATGACACCGTTGATATGGTTTTGAAGCTCGAGGATGCTGGAGTTGATGTTGTGGAGTTGGGTCTTCCATTTTCAGACCCATTGGCTGATGGTCGCGTAAATCAGGATGCTTCCAATCGTGCATTGGCTGCGGGTGCCACCTTTAAAGGTGTGATGGATATGGTTGTTAAAATCCGGGAACATTCGCAGATTCCGTTGGTTTTTTATGCGTATCTCAATACATTGATCGCCCGCGGATTTGAAAAAGCAATGAACGAAGCGGCTACCGCTGGTATTGATGGGTTTCTTATTCTTGATATGCCGTGTGAAGAGTCAGGTCCATATAAAGGATTTATTAAAGCTTCGGGTTTAAATAATATCGTTTTAATCACTCCAACGACTCCCGCGGAGCGGATGGATAAGATTGTTAAAAATGCGAATGGATTTGTGTATTATGTTTCTCGAGAAGGTGTCACCGGAGTGCGTGATGAGGGTGTGGCTATGGGTGCTGCAGAGCAGGTCGCACAGATTAAAAAATATACGAAGCTACCGGTTGCACTTGGGTTCGGTATCGGTACGCCTGAGGCCGCTGCGGAGGCCGCATCTTGCTCGGATGCGGTGGTTGTTGGCAGTGCAATTGTAAATAAGTTTCATGAAAATCAGCACACACCTGAAGGACGCGCAGATGCAGCTCTGTTCGTTGCAGAGTTGGTTCGTGCGGTGAAGGGGGTTTAAATGTCAGAACGTTATGCAGTTATTATGGCTGGGGGCCGAGGGGAGCGTTTTTGGCCGCTAAGTACGTCGAAGAATCCCAAACAGCTTTTGGCATTGGTCGGCGATAAGGCATTAATCGCACAGGCGGTTGATCGCCTCGATGGATTAATTCCTCCTGAAAATATCTTTGTCGTCACGAACTCAGATCTGATTGAAGCTACACAGAGGGCGGCTCCAATGTTGCCATCTGAGAACGTTGTCGGAGAACCCATTGGTCGGGATACGGCTGCTGCGGTCGCCTGTGGCGGAGCGCTGGTGGCCGCTCGCGATCCCAATGGTATTTTTGTCGTTCTTACCGCGGATCAGGTGATGGGTGATTTAGATGTTTTTAAGGCAACACTTAAAGGTGGAATGGATTTAGCAGAACAGAATGAAATTTTGGTGACCATTGGTATTCAACCAAATTTTCCGAGCACCGGATTTGGTTATATCGAGTAAGGTGCTGATTTTGGAAGTGCCGAAAATGTGCAATTCAAAAAAGCGGTTCGCTTTGTTGAGAAACCAGACGCAGAAACGGCACAAACCTATTTGGATACAAAATTATTTTATTGGAATTCCGGTATGTTTATCTGGTCGGTTTCAACGTTAAATAAAGCATTCGATTTGCACTGTCCGGAAATGAACCGTTTGATGGATGAGCTAACGGATTATGCTGTGCGCGGTGAAATAACATCGGGCATGGAAAAAACCTATCCAGCTCTGGGTAAGATTTCAATCGATTATGCTCTGATGGAAAAAGCCGATAATATTGTGATGGCTTGTGGCACGTTTATGTGGGATGACGTGGGCTCCTGGCCTGCGCTCGAAGGGCATTTCCCTCAGGATGAAAGTGGAAATACATTGATTGGCGAGTGCGAACAGATCGACTCGAAAAATAATATTATTTATTCCAAAGGTCATGTCACAGCGGTGATCGGTGCAGATAATCTAATTATTGTTCAGGCAGAGGGTGTAACGCTTGTCTGTCCGAAAGATCGTGCGCAAGATATTAAACAGATGGTTGTGGCTCTGAGAGAAAAGGGCACTCGTGAGGATCTGCTCTAATGGGACGAATCTTGGGGATTGATCATGGGGATGTGCGTATCGGAATCGCTATGAGCGATGAAACCGAGTTTTTGGCATCTCCATTAACGACGGTGCGGAATGGAAAGAGCGCCGTAGATGAAATCATTGCGTTGATTAAAGATCATCATATTGAAAAGATTGTGATCGGATTGCCCCTCAATATGGATGGATCTTTGGGTCCTGCTACCGAAAAGGTGCGTATGTTCTCCGGAAAACTTTCTGCAAAAACGAATGTGCCGATTTTTGAAAATGACGAACGACTCACTACCGTAACGGCGCACCATAATCTACGTGAAGCGGGTCTTGATGGGAAAAAAAGAAAAGGAGTCGTTGATATGGCAGCGGCTCAGGTTATTTTGCAGGATTGGCTCGATATGCAGTCCTAAATGACATTTGATTTCTTTATCAATCACGAGTCGAATAAACGGTATTGACAAGTGGGCCATTTTTAATGATGATTCTTACATATTTAGTGCTTCCTCTATTTTCAATCTTTTTAACGAAGCACAAATTTTATTTTCTTTATTGAGCGTCAACTCTCATTTTTATGACATCTCATCAACCGATTATTTTTGCCGT
>JABSQL010000053.1 GCA_013215865.1 Candidatus Margulisiibacteriota bacterium | reverse complement strand
TGGAGGGAAACTACGCGTGCAGAAAAAGACCGAAACGGTTGGTTGATGACATGAAAGATTTTCTAGAAAGACATCAGGAGGAATCATGACAATATCAAGACTGGCTAAAATTATCGCACTTCTATTCAAATCTTTTGAAAAGGAGGAAGACGAAGAGTTGGCTGAAATATATTACAACATCCTCAAAGAACACGATTTGGATAAAATCGAAATGAGCATCAAAAAGCGTATTGAAACATCACCTTTTTTCCCAAGAATCTCTGATATTTTAAGCTACAAATCCGATCAAGATGAGATTGCTGCTCAAGATTTTTTACTCCGGTTCAGAAAACAAGCACCATCACCCTACTCCTTCACCAAAATGGATGATGACGTATTCACCGCTAAACGTTATTTGGGACCATCAATAGTTGAGGCGACGCATGCAAAAGATTGGCCCTGGCTTGAGAAACGGGCGCTATCCCTCTTTCAACGCATTTGTGATGGACATATAAACGTTCTTGAAAATCCACACATGAATCAGGTTAATTCACTCTCATCTGGTAAAGGAGAAATCACATGAATCAAATTATTCGTATTCCTTACAGCGACATATCTATGCATTTTGAAGATGATACGGTTTGTAAATGTCTCTATTTCCATTGCTTACTGGAAGCTAGAAAAACAAGTTTGGGTATCATTGGTAAACTGAGGAATAACTCTATTTCCTTAGAGCGAGGCCAGTTCTTAACCACTGTTATACAACTAGCAAAAGAAATAGATTTCACACCTCTTGAGATTGTGGCTGCTCTTAGAACATTATCTGTGGATAATAACAAAAGAAAATCTAAATTTAGCCTCATTCTTGAGCCGCATACTGGATTCTTCACTAAAATCACTGTCAAAGATTATGACCAAATTATCTCAATAAATAAAAAGCCGCCAAAGGGTAGTCTTTGATTTCGGAGATGAACTACCTTGATTTATTTAGCGGCATTGGTGGTTTTAGACTTGGATTGGAAAAATCGGGATTCAATTTCGACTGGGTGGGATACAGCGAAATCAATCCTCATGCCAAAAAGGTGTATCAATCCCAGTTCGAGTATGGAGAAGACTTAGGTGATATCACAACAATTGACCCTACCCTTCTCCCCAGAATCGACATCATCACTTTCGGTTGGCCTTGCCAGGATAATTCGGTTGCTGGAAAACGCAACGGGCATCGCAGACATTCAAGAAGCCATTTGTTTCATGAAGCAGTTAGAATTATCAAAGCCACAAAACCAAGGTATTTTATTGCTGAAAACGTCAGAGGTTTTCTCACCGTTAATTCCGGTATTGATTTCGTTAAAGCAATTACATTACTCTCCTACTTATCTGAAAATCATCCACAATACGACATTCAATGTCAGCTTTGTCATTCATCTTGGTTTGTACCCCAAAATAGGGTGCGGTTATTCATTGTTGGACGTCTTAGAGGAAAATGTCCCCAAAAAATACTTTCTATCAATGAAAAAACCGTATCGAAGTCGAATCAGATGATTCCTGTGATTAGTTTATATGACAAAAATAGACAGGGGGGAAGGGTGTATGATCCTAATGGGCTTTCTTGTACTATCACAGCCAGCGGAGGAGGATTGGGGACTCGTACAGGGCTTTACTTGATCGATAATAAAATTCGTCGGTTAACGCCTGTTGAATGTGAACGGTTACAGGGCTTTCCTGATAACTGGACACAGGGTATTTGTGATACTGAACGGTATCGATGTTTGGGGAATGCTGTGAATGTGGAGAATGTGGTGGGGGTGGTTCAGGTGATTGATTTTTAGATTCCTCCCAGTCTTATGCTGATAAATATATTTCTTCCAATTTATTTAATGCATATTATAATTATATGTATGAGTGACAAAAATAAATCTGATAAGTGTGTTTTATGTTTAAAGAAGTGTGATAAATTAACTAAGGAGCATTTAATTCCCAAATCTTGGTATCCTGATTCAACTCCATCTAGCGTTCAACGACTAACTTTTCCCTCTTGCAAGAAGTGTAACAATGAGTATAGCAAAATTGAAGAAAAGTTGCTCACAGCGTTATCACATTGTATTGATCCTGAAGATGAGGCAGTTAAGGGGTTATTTGATAAACAAAAGAGATCAATGAATCAATCTAAAGGTAGGGATAATAAAGATGCAAACAGCAGACAAAATAAAAAAGAGAACTTTCGTAAACAATTGATTAATAATCCTAAAGATGTGCCCCAAAATGCATTTTTAACAGGTTTTGGCATTGATGAAAATATACAAGATGATAACATTTTGGGATTACTAATTCCTTGTGAGGAACTAGATAAATTCTCCGAGAAGATTACCAAGGGGGTAACATATTTAGATTCAGATAAATATATTGATCCAGACCAATATCAAATTGAAATCTCCATTTACAAGAAGCCAATTAATGAAGCTATGCTACATCACTTTAATTCAAAGTCAACGACTTTTCTCTCCAGTAATATCGCAACTATTAAAAGATCAAAGCAACGTAAGGATCCAACAATTTCTTCAATTTACCTTAAGATTTGGAATAAGTTAGAAATTTGGTCAAAAGTAAAAAAAGATAGTTTATTAAAATAGAGACTATCAGAAATAATTCTTTACTTTGCTTTATTTGATAAAGTATCCTTGATACCTGAGAATACCCTAACTTTTTAGGCCGCTGATAGAAAGGTAAAGTAGTTTATATACCTCTTTACAGGCAAGAAAAAACATACTTTGTGGATAAATTCTAATCTCCAATTGCATTTGAAATACTAATAGATTCTAATGTCCCTGCTGATATTGGATCATTATCATACCCATCTGGTTTAACAAACAATGTTACTTGAATGAAATAGGGTTGTTTTCTCCAAATATAAGCCTTTGTTGTAATCCCAGCACTTCTAGTCACTGATGGAGGACCCAACTTATTCTTAATCTCTGAAAAAGAATTAGTTACTGATATTCCATATATTATGGGCCCTTCATAGGTTAGAAATGCCTTATTCCAAGCACCATGCACAATAATTTCAAGCGCCTTTCCTTGAGAACCAAATTTTATTGTAGTGCCAGAATTCAAAAACACATTTATTTCTTCATATTTTATATCAACTGGTGACCCTAATATTTGGATTACTTCACTTCTTTCCATTCCGAGAGTAACTGGAAATTGCCATTTTTTTTCAATGTGCTTATCACAACTAGCTATAAAGATAGTTGCCAAAGTTAGTAGAATGATTCTTATTTGTTTCATAATTCAATTAAAACATGATATCCATCCAAATATTCAAAATAACATGCCCCCCTTTACACGCGCGCTACAATGAATCTGGAAATAAAAATAGAAAGGCCTCAATAAAGAGACCTTTCTGAAGGGAAAATAAAGGATGGTACTTGTTATGTTATTAAACTGTAGAGCCTATGTCAATTAGACATACCACACACACAAAATGATGAATTCAGACATTAAAGCCAGAATCCATCAAAAGCTCCTTAGGGAACTTGGTAACACCATTATCTCAGCTCTAAATGACCCTGATGTCATGGAAATCATGCTCAACTCAGATGGGAATATCTGGGTGGATTCCTTCGACAATGGGATGAGTGTTGTAGGGCATATGTCCCCTGCTCAGTCTGAATCCATGATGGCCACCATCGCTACATCACTCCATACAACCATTACCCGTGACAACCCCATCCTAGAAGGAGAACTCCCCATTGATGGGTCACGATTCGAAGGCCTGATTCCCCCTGTTGTCCCTAACCCCGTATTCGCCATCAGAAAGAAAGCATCCAAAGTATTTACATTAGATGACTATGTCTCATCTAAGATCATGAATGAAAGCCAAAAACAAACCATCCAAAAAGCTGTTTTCGATAAGAAGAACATATTGGTGGTGGGTGGTACTGGTTCTGGAAAAACTACACTTACCAACGGAATAATAGATCAAATTGTCAAAACCTACCCTCAAGACAGACTCATTGTGATTGAAGATACCTCGGAAATTCAGTGTACTGCTAAGAATAAAGTGATATTAAGAACATCAGATAAAGTCACTATGAAACAGCATTTAAGGGCCACCCTTAGACTTCGTCCTGACCGAATATTGGTTGGTGAAGTAAGAGGCGGAGAAGCCTTGGACTTGCTCAAAGCCTGGAACACC
>JABSQL010000052.1 GCA_013215865.1 Candidatus Margulisiibacteriota bacterium | reverse complement strand
TCTTCAAGGGATCATAATTTATACTTTCAAGTTCAACACTTTTTATATCTCTTAAAAGAGGGGCATCCATAGAAATTTGTAAACCCCTTGCTCCAATAACCCTTGCTCTTTCATACTTAGAGAATTTTTGTTTTTCAACCATTAATAAAAACATATTTCCTAATTTTAGGAAACATTTTCTTAAATTTATTTTCAACTAATTTTAAAATTTTTTCCATATCTTCAGAACTAATAACCCCACTTTTTCCTTTTTGCATTGCAGTAATTCTAGCTTCCCCATTATTATCACCTACAGCAATACTTAATCTATAATCAGATATAGCCTCTTCTTCTTCACTAACATCTGCAACAATTACTCCACTAATTTTATGGAAAGTCATATTAAATGATAATGCATCCTTATCTATTGGAAGAGATTCTTTGCTTAAAACACCAGTTAGCTTATCTTCTTTTTCATCATACTCCGGCATTTTAGCATTTCCAAGAGCAATTATTCCTGCAAGACCGGCTACATCCATCATATTTCCATCATCATTTATTGCAAAAATATCTAAAAATACTTGCCATACTTTTTCGCCTTCTTTAATACATAATTTTTCAAAATCAATAAATCCACTCTCTCTAATTCCTCTGTCCACCACTCTTGAAAGCTCTACAGATTTTATCCCAGGTCTTCCAATCTCAAACTGTTGGGATGCCATCGGATGAAGCTCAACCGTAGTCATAAACGTCCCTGCAGCAGGTGAATCTGGGTAAGGAGCAACTACAGCCATTTTAACTCCTGCAATAACTTCTGTTTTTCCAAACTTTACTCTAACACTTGATTCCGCATTCTTACTAATATTCATTTCTACTTCAATATCACGGTAGTCTGCAGGACCTCTACCATCCAGCCTTTTCCCACTAGCTAAATATTCTTCGATTTTTTCCTTTTGCAAACTTGATATTATATATTCACTTGCCATTATTTACTTTTTTCTCCATTTACATCCTTTAATGCTTCAATTTGAACTTTTAATATTTTTTCACATGCAGTTTTAGCATTTTCAATACATTGTTTAAATTCACTAATAGATATCTTACCATCAACCTGCAAAAGTGCAACATTCTTACTCCTTGATGTAATAACTACAGGGATATCAGTTGAACCTTCTCCCTCATGATACTCAGAATCTTCATACTTGTCTAAATCAACTACTAGGGTTTTGTCAATTTTTCCAACACCAATCGCAGATATCATTTCTTTCATAGGTATTCCTGCATGTGCAAGTGCCATTGCAGCAGCATTTAATCCAGCAACTCTTGTTCCAGCATCAGCCTGGGGAATTTGAATAAATACATCTACCACAGTATTAGGAAATTCAGATAAATCGACAACAGAATTTAAAGCCCACTCACTAACTTTAGAAATTTCTTCACTTCGTCTTGAAGGTCCAGGTCTAATCCTATCCTCAACTGAAAATGGCATCATCCCATAACTAACTCTTAATATCCCCGTTTTTGGATTTTGCATATGTTGTGGGTGCAAAGTTCTAGGTCCCCTAACTACTGCAATAGCCTTTGTTCCACCAGTATCAAAGGAGGCACTCCCGTCAGCTGAAGGCACTATCCCAACCTTCGCAGTCATAGGTCTAACTTCATCCATCTTCCTTCCATCATTTC
>JABSQL010000051.1 GCA_013215865.1 Candidatus Margulisiibacteriota bacterium | reverse complement strand
TCTGGGAAACACCTATAAAGATCCGGTGCTGGTATCCTGTACCGATGGGGTGGGGACGAAACTTAAATTGGCGATTGAATCAGGCATCTTTGATACGGTGGGGATTGACCTTGTGGCGATGTCTGTTAATGATTTAATTTGTTGTGGAGCTAAACCTTTATTTTTTCTAGACTATATTGCGGTAAATACCCTCATCCCTGAACAAGCAGCAGATATTGTTTCAGGAATATCAAAAGGCTGTGTGAAAGCAAATACGGCTCTCTTGGGTGGTGAGATGGCAGAGATGAGTGACATGTATAAAAAAGGCGATTTTGACCTCGCTGGGTTTGCCGTTGGGGTTGTGGAAAGAGAAAATATTATAGATGGTTCCCGCATATCTGCGGGAGATTATTGCTATGCACTTCCATCTTCAGGCCTTCATAGTAACGGATTTAGCTTGGTTAGAAAGGCGTTGACTCCAGAAAGCAGAGACTCTCTGGGTATTTCTATGAAAACCCTTTTGGAACCCACAAAGATATATGTAAAGCAGGTGCTAGGGTATCTGGATAAGGGCAAAGATATAACGGGTATCGCCCATATCACTGGCGGAGGGATTGAAGAGAATTTTGCCCGAATTATGCCCAAGACCTGCGATGCATCTCTGTCCAAAAACGCGGTTCCCATTCCCAAAATATTTAGCCAGATTCAAGAGGCAGGAAATATTGAAGAAGCAGAAATGTACCGGGTATTTAATATGGGTGTGGGCATGATTGTGGTGTCCAAAGATACGCTTGATGAGGATGCTGTATTAATCGGGAGAATTGAAAAAGGATCTGGCCGTGTTAACCTCAGATAAAATTAAAATAGGGGTCCTCATTTCTGGGCGGGGCTCCAACTTAGAGGCCATACTCAACGCCATCAGTAGTGGCGAGTTAAATGCCACTATTGAGGTGGTCATTAGTAATAATATGCATGCACCGGGGTTACATGTTGCCCGTGAACATGGAGTGCCAAAAATATTAACCCTTGATGCCTTGGCGTATGCAAGTCCGCAGGAATATGAAACACACATTATTGAAGAATTAAAATCTGATGGTGTCCAACTTTTGGTTTTAGCGGGCTACATGAAAATAGTGGGTCCCACATTATTGTCCGCGTTTAAAGATCATATGATGAATATCCACCCCTCTCTGTTACCCTCATTTAAGGGGTTGAATGCTCAGAAACAGGCATTAGAGGCGGGTGTAAAAGTATCTGGATGCACGGTTCATTTTGTCACTGATGATTTAGATGGTGGTCCCATCATTTTACAACAAGCAGTCCTTGTGAGTGATGATGATACTGAAAGTAGTCTCAGCCATCGAATTTTGTTGTCAGAGCAGGATATATATAAAAAAGCGATACAACTTTATTCTGAAAAAAGGCTTGTCATCGACGGCCAGTTTGTTCGAATATTACCTGAAGGAGGTATGTCATAAATGCGCGCATTAATAAGTGTATCAAACAAAGAAGGGATTATTGAATTTGCAAAAGAGATTCACAAATTAGGATATGACATTATATCAACAGGCGGTACGTATGCTGTTTTAAAAGAAAGCGGCCTCCCTGTCATACCCATTGATGATGTAACAGGATTTCCTGAAATGATGGATGGCCGTGTGAAAACGTTGCACCCCAAGATTCATGGGGGCCTGTTAGCGAGAAGGGACAATAAAAACCATATTGCCTCTGCAAAAGAACATCAAATTGAGCTCATTGACTTGGTTGTTGTTAATTTATATCCCTTTGAAAATACCATTTCCAAATCCTCAGTCACATTAGAGGAAGCCATTGAAAACATCGATATTGGTGGTCCGTCTATGGTTCGGTCTGCCGCAAAAAACTATGAATCTGTGGGCGTGATTGTAAACCCAAAAAGATATCCTCAGGTTTTAAAGGATTTAAAATCCAATAAAGGAGTATTATCTAAAGATATAAAAGCATCATTATGTATAGAAGCATTTCAGCATACATCCGCATACGACGCCGTCATTTCTCAATATCTGGCAAAGACTTTAGAACCTCAATCCAATGCTTTTCCTCAGAATCTCTCATTGAATTTTGAGAAAATAACCGATCTCAGATACGGAGAAAATCCCCATCAAGCGGCCTCATTTTATAAGCCATATGGAAGGAACAAGGGCTCTGAAATGACCCAATTACATGGAAAAGAGTTATCTTTTAATAACTTAGTTGATATAGATGCGGCTGTTGCGATAACGAAAGAATTGGAATTGCCTGGAGCCGTTGTCATTAAGCATACAAACCCCTGTGGTGCAGCCATTGGCGACAGTATATCGGAGGCGTATCAAAAGGCATATGATGCAGACCCAGTCAGTGCCTTTGGATCTATTGTTGGATTAAATCGACCGGTGGACGAAGATGTTGCTAAGAAGCTTTCTGCCACTTTTATAGAGGCAATTGTTGCACCTGACTTTGACGAAGACGCGCTTCGCATTTTAACCCGAAAACCCTCTCTTCGTTTAATGAAGTTAGAAATGAGTTCAGCAGATTCATCTACACTTATTAAACACATTGAAGAAGGCATACTGATCCAAAACACAGATAATATCGTTCTAGATAAAAAAAAGCTACTTACTGTGACACAAAAGAAACCATCTGCGAAGCATATGAATGATTTGGAATTTGCAACTGCCATCGTAAAGCACGTAAAATCAAATGCCATTGTTGTTGTAAAGAATGGTCAAACGCTGGGTGTGGGAGCGGGCCAAATGAGTCGCATCGAAGCCGTAGAAATTGCCCTCAAAAAGGCAGGGAATCAGGCCAAAGGAGCCGTTGCAGCCTCGGATGCGTTTTTTCCGTTCAAAGATAGTGTAGAGACCTTTGCAAAAGCAGGAATCGAAAGCATTATTCAACCAGGTGGGTCCAAACGAGACTTAGAGTCCATTGAAAGCTGTGATGCCCATGGGATGTCTATGGTTGTAACCGGTATCCGTCACTTTAAGCATTAGCTTTATCTAAGAACCATTGCTCTGGTACGTTTTGAGATCGTTTCTCCATTGGCTTTTGCTTGGACCACAATGATATAGACCCCATTGGGGATATCGTTTCCAGCAGAGTCTTTTCCATTCCATGTCACCTCATGGTAACCCGATGAATTAAAACGATTAAGCCGCTTCAAAAGCTGCAATCTGAGAGAATAAATGTAAATAGACATTTCTGCTGCTTGGTTGATTTCGTATCCGATGCGGGTACTTTCGGTTGTGGGATTAAATGGATTCGGTGCATTTAGAATGGGTGAATCAACACCACCAGGCCCAAATAGTTGTATGGATGGTTGAGAGGTGCTGGATGTTTCAACCGTATCTAGGGTGATGTGAGGTTGGATCAGGCCATAACCATATAATGTATCTTTTCCAGATGCGCCTTTATCTAGTGATGTTGTTGAGAGTAGTTGAGATACATTGGCATTGATATTGAGGCTGAGAATCAAGGCTGCCAAACCGCTCACATGGGGGGCCGCCATTGAGGTGCCAGACATTCTGACGTAGGTATCATTGTTGGTTGCAGATGAAAAAGATGTGGACAAAATGTCTTCTCCCGGAGCGGCAACATGTATACTATTTCCATAATTACTATAAGAATTATCAAAGTCCCCATTGGTATCCGTTGCAGAAACAGCAATCACTCCCGAGTATGTTGCGGGTACTACGGAGGTTGATGTGTCTACATCCTCACTTTCATTCCCCGCAGATGCCACCAGTATAAGTCCATTACTAAGTGCATTTTCTATGGCATCTTCTAACGCATTGCTCATAATTCTTCCACCAAAACTCATGTTAACCACATGTGCACCATTGTTCACCGCATAAGAGAGGGCATTAATGATGTCTGAAGTAAGGAAAGCGACACTATTTACTGCCTTGTATCCTGCACGAAGTGGCATGATGGTACAATCGAAACCCACTCCTGCGATACCAAGCGCATTGTTGGTGTCGGCGGCTGCAATACCAGCAACATGGGTCCCATGTCCATCAAAATCGATGGGGTTATTGTCAGGCGGGCCAGGATCTTCTCCAAAAACAACCCCTGATTCTGATATGGTTACAAAGTCATATCCTCTAATATCATCCACATATCCATTCCCATCACTGTCGGATCCATTTACGGACTCATCAGAGTTTGACCAAATTTTGTTTTTCAAATCCACATGATCCCAATCGATGCCAGAGTCGATGATGGCAATAATAATGCTGGGAGAGCCTTCTGAAAATTCCCAAGCCATTTCCATGTTCAATAAATCAAGATTGGGTTGTTGAGATGCAAATTTAGGGTCATTGGGCGTATTGTGGGCTTTCAGTATATAGTTCGGATTCGCATACATAATATTATTATGGGTATCAAACGCTTTGACCATTTCTTCAACATCTATATCTGACGAAAAAACGAGTTTATATATATTGAGAGAGTGGCTCACAGATTGGGTTTGTGTGCGAGAGGTTTTCAATGTCAGTAGTTCGCAGCTTTTGAGAGAATGTGCGTTAAAAAGAGGG
>JABSQL010000050.1 GCA_013215865.1 Candidatus Margulisiibacteriota bacterium | reverse complement strand
TGTTGTACTGATATTTGTATGACCCAATAACTCTTGTACTTCTCTTAAATCTGCCCCGCCATTTAATAAGTGGGTTGCAAAGGTATGGCGTAGGCTATGTGGCGAAATATCAGGGTCTAAATCAGATCTCAATACATATTTTTTAATCAGACGAAAAAGGCTTTGACGAGATATTTTTTTTCCCAATCTGCTGAGAAATAAATAGGTTGGGCTATGAGGTCTGGCAAGGGTCTTACGTTCAGTGGAAATGTACGTTTGGATAGCCTGTCTTGCGAATGTGCCAATCGGTACAATGCGTTCTTTTTGACCCTTTCCAAATATTTTTAAAAAGTTAAAGTCACCTTCCACATCTCGTAAATATATTAACGGTAACTCAGATACACGGCAACCACAGGCGTAAAAACATTCCAAGATGGCCCTATCTCGATCAGGGTAAGGATCTGAATTATTAGGTGCAGATAACAGGGTTTGTATGTCTTTCCGATTCAAGTGGCGGGGTAATTTTTGGGGTCGTTTGGGCCTGACGCATAATGTTTCTGGATGGATACTTAGAATGTTTTCTTTATAAAGGTAACTACAAAAAGATTTCACAGAAGAGAGTTTTCGATCAATGGTACTGGCCGTACAGCCTCTTTCATATAAATATGTCGAAAAGGCACTGATATGCCGTGCATCAATGGCTTTATCTCCCACAAGATCTAGGAATTGATGAATGTCGTTTAAATATCCAGAAAGGGTATTCTCAGACAGCCCTCTTTCATATTTTAAGTAGGTAACATAGTCATCTATTAAGTGCTTCATTGTAAGCGGGGTTTTGAGAGTAAATAACACAGCATGGTTTTATTATCATGGATTTTATGGCGATCAATCAGGGAGTCAAGCTCACTGATAGTGACCGTTTTTTGTTCAATAATCTCATCTTCATCCAAGTGTGTATCACCAAATGATAAATCTCTCGCCAGATAAAAATACATGTATTCCGTGCAAAAACCAGGTGTTGCAAAAGATTCACCAAGTAAGGTCCAAGATGTTGCTGTAATACCGGTTTCTTCTTCCAACTCTCTTTTTGCGCCGTCTACAGGTGCTTCATTCGGGTCAATTTTACCAGCCGGTACTTCTAGAAGGGTTTGCTCTGCAGCCGTACGATATTGTTGGATTAAATGTATTTTATCTGGTGGCTCAAAAGGAAGAATAACGGCTACTTTAGGGAATAAAATAATATCTCTATTACTTTTGTGGCCTGAAGCCAACTGAACCGTTCGATTCGAAACAGACAAGGTATGTCCCTCATAGACAATTTCTTCATTAATGACTTTTTCTTTCATACCCCGTTATTATACCAGGAGAGTTGATTTATTTGATGATTGCTTCAACATTATGACGTGTTTCCATCAGAAAAGGGGCATGGAATGAATCGTAGGTCACCGCAGTAAAAAAAAGAAGGTAAAAAAGGCCGATGGGTAATAATAGTTTTTCGGGTTGATTCTGGAATAGATCTGAATACTGTGACACAGCAACATACGCAACAAATGTGAGTGAAAACAGGAGTAGAATAAGAGAAAAGGTCAGAAATATCCCGTCTTTTGCATCGGTACTAAACATCCATAATTGGCTGGCCAGAATTCCGGTTAAAATAATCATGAAAACAAAATACCCCCTCTTTAATCGCTTGAGCCATGCCAGATTGTCTAGGTCAAAGCGAATCATGTGGTGTGAAAAGACCAAAATCAAAAAGGGAAAGACAGGGCCAATATAACGAAATAGCTTAATATGTCCTGAAAATGAAAACAAACATAGGCAGGGTATAAATCCCCAAAAGAGTGACTGATAAATGGGGTCTGCTTTTAGGCGGTTCCAAAAGGGTTTTTGAAAAAAAGTAACAATAACATGGACGCTAAAAGGGAGCATTCCCAATATGGTGTAAAACATATACCCATAATAATCTCTCTGGACACCTTCTCCACCAGGTTCTTCAAAATATCGGCCAATATTATCCAATATAAACATATCTATAAAAGCGTTTCCGTGGGTCATATATTGACCATAGATCCAGGGGGTATTGATCCATAAGGCTGACATAACAACTAGGCATCCATCTTTGATAAGCAGTAAGAAAGAGCGACGATAAACCAAGGTGACATTGTTGGCTCCCAAACGCTTAGCTTGAATAGCCGCATCAATCGCGGTATTGCCTGCGCCTATCACGATAACGTCGTTGCCAACTTTTACAGCTGACTTATTTTTTGCTTGTCTAATATTTTCTATAAAACGAATCGCATCGATTACTTTATCTGAATCTTCTCCGTCAATACCTAGTTGATTCACTTTCCCCAATCCGACGCTAATAAAAACAGCATCAAACTTTTTTTGTAAATCCGTTAATAAAATATCTTGGTTAAAGCTTTGCTCGTATTGAATGTTGATGCCGCCTATCTGCAATAAAAACTCAACTTCTTTTTGAGCAAAATCATCCACCATTTTGTAGGCTGCTAATCCATACTCATTTAATCCACCCGGCTTAGGC
>JABSQL010000005.1 GCA_013215865.1 Candidatus Margulisiibacteriota bacterium | reverse complement strand
GGTTAGAATATGAGTTTAAGGCGAAACCTGGGGACGTGAACCGGTGTCCACCCGTTATTTCTCCCTATCATTATCGACTGGACTGGCAAATTTGGTTTGCAGCCATGGGGTCTTATCAGCAGCATCCTTGGTTACTTCATCTGATCTATAAATTGCTCCAAAATGATACAGATATATTGCGCTTAATCTATCACAATCCTTTTACAGAGGGCCCCCCCCAATTTATTAGAATAGAGCTTTATGAGTATCGATTCCCCCATCCAAAAGAAAAAACCAAGCGTTGGTGGAATAGAAAGCGGATATCTTCTTATCTGCCACCCCTTCATATTCAAGACCCTGGGTTACGAAAGTTTCTTAAAAACTATGGTTGGTTGTGAATGGCTAACGGGTAGCACTGGTCAAATACTGTAGTATTCGGTATCATTCATCCTTTTGTACTGTCGCGTTTAAAAATAAAAATTTATGGGTATACATTCATATCTACAAAAGGGGTTGTTAGGATGGATCAAGAAAAGTTAAGAAATATCGTTATCATTGCACACGTCGATCATGGGAAGACCACATTGGTGGACCAATTGTTTCGACAAAGCGGGCTCTTTCGGGATAACCAAAAAGTTGAAGAGCGTGTCATGGATTCCATGGACCTTGAAAAAGAGAGGGGTATCACGATTCGGTCTAAAACGGGTGCCTGTTTCTATAAAGATCATCGTATTAATATCATTGATACACCGGGTCATGCTGATTTTGGTGGCGAAGTAGAGCGTGTAATGAATATGGCGGATGGCGCGTTGTTTTTGGTAGACGCCGTTGAAGGGCCCATGCCTCAGTCTTACTTTGTTCTCAAAAAAGCCGTTGCACATGAGTTACCTTTAATTGTGGTGGTCAATAAAATAGACAGAGATGCGGCACGGCCCGATTGGGTTGTGGATCAAGTATTTGATCTTTTGGTCAGTTTAGATGCACCTGATAAATGTCTTGACTTTACGGTGGTGTATGCTTCTGCAAAAGAAGGCTATTCCTCCATGAACAGTGAAGATAGAGATGGCAGCATGACACCCTTACTAGACCAAGTCCTTTCTCATATGCCGAGTCCTTCCGGGGATCCTTCTGGACCCCTCCAATTACAGGTGGCATCTATCAGCTACTCATCTTTTATGGGTAAGCTGGCTATTGGGAAAATTACGTCTGGTAGTCTCAAAGTGAATCAAGAAGTGGCTATTACTTTGGGTGACAGATTATCCCAAAAGCTCCGCATTACAAAACTCTACCAATTCAAAAGTAATCAACAAGAGGAAATCAATGCGGCAAGTGTCGGCGATATTGTGGCTGTTGCAGGCATTTCAGATATTGGCATTGGCGAAACCATTACGGACCCCGACAATCCCGTTGGATTGCCTGCGATTGCAATTGATCCGCCGACAATATCCATGATGTTTTTACCCAATGACTCTCCCTTTGCAGGAACAGAGGGTGAATTTGTCACTTCCAGGCATCTCAAAGATCGACTGGAAAGAGCTCAATTATCAGACATGGCGCTACAAGTAGACGTGTCAAGTGGGCAGAAGGGATACGAAGTATCGGGAAGGGGTGAGCTCCATTTATCTATTTTGATTGAGAGTATGAGAAGGGAGGGGTATGAATTTCAAGTGTCTAGACCCACCGTTATATTTAAGGAAGAAAATGGGAAACGACAGGAGCCTTATGAGGAATTAACCATTGATGTAGAAGAATCTGTGATGGGAGTGGTCATTGAACAGCTCGGGATTAGAAAAGGGCAAATGGAAGATATGATACAAGAGTCAGGTATGGTGAGGCTAGTGTACAAAATACCCACGAGAGGTCTATTGGGATACCAGTCCGAATTCTTAATGTCCACCAGCGGGAAGGGTATGATGAGTCATGTTTTTCATAAGTATGGCGACTACCTCGGAGAGATCAAAACACGAAAAAATGGGGTGATGATTTCTAAAGATACCTGTGAAACTGTGGCTTTTGCATTGGCCAATCTTCAAAACAGAGGCACCTTATTTATGGGGCCTGGAATACGGGTCTATGAAGGTCAAATTATCGGCCAATATTCCCGAGAAGACGACTTGGTTGTGAATCCGGCAAAAAGCAAGAAGCTCACCAATATGCGGGCGTCGGGTTCTGATGACTCTGTTATTTTGGTTCCGCACCTGAAGTTTACTTTGGAGCAGTATATGTCCTTCATAGATGACAGTGAACTGGTAGAAGTGACGCCGAAATCTATACGGGTGCGAAAAAAAATTCTAACAGAAAGTGGTCGAAAAAAAGGATAATCTTTGTGGTAACATGAAGGTATGGGTGTTCTAAGAGCTGGGAAGTTAGTCCTCCTCGTTGATGAGGATAAACCGTTATTATCGAAGATCAAAAGTTTTTTAGAATCTGAAGGGTATCGGGTTGAAACGGCATCTAACGGGGCTGAAGGCCTTGAAAAAACACGCACATTAAAACCAAACTTAGTCATTTTAGATATATTATTGCCCCAACTGAATGGACTTCAATTTTGTAAACTCATAAAGCTAGATCAGCGATATTCTCATATACCGATGGTCATTTTATCTGAAAAAGTGGTTCCTAGTATAGAAGAAACAAGTGCAAATGCATATTTGTCCAAAAATGGAAGCGCTGGATCAAAGTTATGTTCAAAAATACTCACCAAAGTTAAAGAGCTTACCTAATGGGATATGCCATTCCACACGTGGATTTACCCTACTTTATGATTGAAGAGAACCTTCTGGAGTTAATCCCAGGGGAACTCGCACGAAAGCATAATATTGTGCCACTATTTAAAATTAATAATACCATTACGGTTGCGATTTCTGACCCCAACAATGTGGATGCTTTAGATGCCTTGCAAAAACAAATCAAGTTCACACTGCTTCCTGTTCGAGCAGAATCAAAAGAAATTACAGAAACACTAGATTCATATTACGGTATTCTCAGCAATTTAGATGACGCGATAGGGGAATTAAAAACCCTTGAAACGCAAGATGATTCTAGACCGAAAAGTAAGTTTCAACTGTCAACAGAAGAGGAGATCGATTCTCCAGTCATTAAACTCATTAATTTAATATTCAGCCAAGCCATTTTGAAAAAAGCGTCTGATATACACATTGAACCCGGTGAAAGTTTTACCATGGTGAGGTTAAGGATTGATGGGGAAATGGAAGAGGTTAATAAGATCCCTAAAATATATCATTCTTCTCTCGTATCTCGTATTAAAGTGATCGGAAATATGGACATTGCAGAGTCAAGAGTGCCTCAAGATGGACATGCCAGAGTTGAAATGAATGATAATTCTATGGAGCTTAGGATTTCATCTTTGCCCACCATACACGGTGAAAACATTGTCATTCGTATTTTAAACCGAGAGCATTTGTCTTATGGAATGGAAGACTTGGGAATGTCAAAAACCCATTTAGAGAGTTTCATGAAGCTGATTCAAAATACCCATGGCATTATTTTGGTCACAGGACCTACCGGGTCAGGAAAAACCACCACTTTGTATAGTGCGCTCACTGAAATAAATGATGCAACCCGCCATATCGTTACGTTAGAAGATCCTGTTGAATACCAACTCCCCATGGTGAGGCAAGTGCAGATTAATACAAAAACAGGGCTTGTTTTTTCAAGTGGACTTCGGTCTATATTACGACAGGATCCAGATATTATATTGGTGGGGGAAATAAGAGATTTAGAAACGGCAGAATTAGCGATTCGGGCATCTCTAACGGGCCACCTTGTGTTTAGCACGCTTCATACCAATGATGCGGTGGGTGCCATCATTCGACTGATTGATATGGGTATTGAACCCTTTTTGGTATCGTCTTCTGTCACAGCTGTATTGGCTCAGAGACTGGTGAAAAAAATATGTGACAATTGTAAAACGCATTATAAACCATCAAAAGAAATTATGGCGTTGCTTAAGCTCAAGAAAAACAAAAAATATACCAAGGGAACAGGATGTAAACAGTGTCGAGAAACCGGATACTCAGGTCGAGTGGCTATTTTTGAGCTATTTATGATGGATGATGTTTTGAGGCGCATGATTGTTGAGAAAAATTCAGCTACAGAAATTAAGGAGTATGCAATAAAAAAAGGTCTTAAACTCATGATAGAGGATGCGAGAGATAAAATATATGATGGATTGGTCGAGCCTGAACAGGT
>JABSQL010000495.1 GCA_013215865.1 Candidatus Margulisiibacteriota bacterium | reverse complement strand
TAGTCTCCTTAAAATGTTTGTTTTTGTCGCCGCCATCAAAGCCCTTTAATTAAAGGGCTTTGATGGCCTTGTTGTCGATACTAAGACTCTCTTAGCTTTTACTTGTTCTTAACTGGGGGCAGTATACATTTATTGTCTTGAAGTTAGTATATTGAAAGGCGTGCTTTAACTTCAATTTAAGCTTTTTTGAAGTGCCTTTTATATCCCAATCGAGTATACTGCCTTCCCATTGATACCCACTCTTTAAGATAATAGTAACATGGGCACCCCTACAAAAATCAGGCTCTGTGTTAATTTTATGTTTTTTTGTAGATTGCTTTTTAGAATCACGTGCTTTCCTTTTTTTTGATATCTCTACCCTTGGTTTTAAGGAAAGATTTGTATCTTTTACTTCACAGCCAGGGTTTATGGAATAACTATATATTTCTGTACATTCTGGCTTACGATGACGTCTAATCCTTCTAACTTGATCAAAGAAAGTATCCTTATGATTGTCCGGGCTACTACACCGTGGGATATCAATATCTCCATTCAAACGACACCAATCAAAGTCACTATTATCCAAAGAAACTATTTTATTCATACTGTTTTCCTCCAATGATTTCCACAATGATAATATGAATGAAGATAAATGAATACCAGGAAAACCCTTAAAGTATGTTACCGATCTGATAGTTTGGTTTTTTTAGACTGAGCAGATTCTAGGGAATTTGGACTTTTCCGTTTCCTAATTTGAGAGGTTCCTTGTGAATCCTCTTCCATTTTATCTTGAATAAATGCTTTTATTGATTCTGTGATTTGATAGCCAGCATTGTTATTTTCTTTTGCCAAGTCAAATGGTGTTTTTCCATTTCCGTCTTTTATTGTCACATTAACGTTTTTCTGTTCTAAGAGTCTATCTACAACATCTGAGAAATTATATTTTGCTGCAATATGAAGGGGTGTTTTCTGATCATTTTGATTTTGAGAATTTGGATTTGCACCTGCTTTTAAGAGCAAATCTACGATTAAATAATTGTCTTCCCGTGTAGCGAGACATAAGAGACTTGCCCCGTCACTATTTTTATAATTTGGATTATAATCTATATCAAGCATGAAATCTGCTAGATCTGTTTGGTGAAACCTTATTGCCCATTCTAAATACATGCTTAGCATAGACTTTTTTATTATGTCTTCGTCAGCAGCATTAATATCTAATATAAATTGAATGATATCTGAGACAGCCTCAGGACTCTGTGCCAGGCTAAATAAATGGGGTGTCACTGTTTCATACCCACTAATAAACGAAAATATTAATATCTCATTTAAAATAGCATTTTCAATTTTTATATTAAATGTAGTAACCATTTCGAGTGTGGCGTAGATTTGTTCTTCAGAAAAATTAGACTCGGACAATAATTTAGTTGCAATATTTTCATAACCATTGATAACTGCAGATGTGAAGATGCCGTGTAAAATAGTATCATTTATTTTTATATTATGATCCTGAGCGCTCTTTAATATGTGATTAATCTCATGTTCATGAATCCTTGAATTAATAAATATATGTAAAAGCTGAGAAAGGTCTTTATATAGAATGTGCCATTGGGGATGTTGAAATAACTGAGTGATATTTATCGGTAAAGCCTTCGTAGTCCTAGAATAGTCTCTTATTAACCCCCTTTTTTTTCTCAGTAAGCTTTGTATCTCTTTAGCAGGATAGCCTTCATTAATCATTGAAAAAAGTAAGGTGTAGCTTTCAACACTATTCATACTATCTATGATATCCGGATTATTTAGGTAGTTAATAAATTGGCGTACAGAGGGTACATTTTGTTTATATTTTGTGAACAAAATAGTGGCCTGATTCATCACATCTCTCAGTTTATCTCTACCATTCCCTTTATCCTCCAAAGAAGTTTCAATATCGCTGAAGAGCGGTTTTATAAATTGCTCAAAAGCTTCAAAGTTCAATTTATTGTCTTTGATTCCAGATCTTTTTCTAACCACTTCCAAAAGGATTGTTAGAAACGTACAGTTACTCTTTCCTGGAAAATTGTTTGACAACAGCCAAAGTACTTTTACGCCTGCCTCAATTTCTAGAGGGTTCTGAGAACACAGCCAGGTGGCTATTTTTCCTTTGTATTGATCAAAATGGTCAAAGAATTCTCTTAGCGAGGGGATTTTTATTTGTGGAACGGGTTTCCCCATTGTGAGTTTTGCTATAACGTCTCTTAATAATGTATCTCCAATCGGTTGTCTTGTTTGGTAAAGACCATCTTTTTTGTAGCAATAATCAAGGGAATTTGTAATGCCGAATAATGTGGCACATCTGGCAATATTTTTTTCTAAATCTATAACGTGCTTTTCATTCAATGCGCTGTCATATCTCTTGCAAAACCCTTCTAAACATTTCAACTCAACTAATAATGACTGATGTATATCTTTAGGGATAACCTGAGAGGTTAATAATCTCCAAACGATTTCCAAGGGTAGATCTGGTATTGGAAGTTTGAAATAATCATCAAAAGGCTCTTGAACACCCAGGGTATGTAGAATAAACGCAGGGATATGTTTCTGATTACCCTGTCTTACCCACGTCAACATTTCTTGTGTAAATTTCTCAATGGCCGTATCAAGTGATGCAGAAACAATATCTGATAATTGATGGATTGCTTTAACCAGAAAGGGAACCGTCCCTTTCAAGCAATGGTAATCATCTTTATCTGGAAATGGGAATATTCTCAAAGCAGCCCCCTGTTTTTCTTTTGGTGCTCTTTTTAACGATTCAACATATTGTAATAACATCATTAACGTTCTAATAATATGTTTTTTATCTTCGGAGGTGCAGAATATGCTTTTCAGTTTATGCAATAAGTCATTTCTGAAGTGATTGAAGCTTTTGTGATTTTCTTTATGAATACACTCAGAAGCTTCAATTAACCCGAATATTTCATTAATAAGAGATGTCACTTTTTCTCCATCGGGGTTTGGTTGTTTAACCAGTTGTTTTATACGACTTAAATATTGTGAGATGTCTATATTTTCTTTAAGAGTCGGTATATTTTTTTTATGTCTATTTATCTGGTGTATTACCCAGTCAACAGAGGGAATTGGAAACCTCGAGGTCATAGGCTCATGTGATAATTCCTCCCAAATACAGCTGTCACTATTCAAGGAAATGAGCTTGTACATGTCCATTGTGTCTCCCACTTAGTCGGTTTGGTCAGTCTGGTCAGTTTGGTCAGTTTGGTTAGTTTGGTTAGTGATGATAATAGTATAAATTAAAATAATTGTATATCAGAAAATCCCTACTTGACGATCTGATACTAAATATCGCATAACTAGTTCACAGTGTTTTTATCATCGCGTTCTGAATATGATGTGATCATACTGGGGAGCGGATTTGGCGGTTCTATTTTGTCTGCCATTTTGTCGCAGCATGGGGGTAGGGTGCTGGTCATTGATGAGAAATCACATCCCAGGTTCGCGATTGGTGAATCGACTATTCCACAAACATCACAACTGATTACATTATTGGCGAACAAGTATAAGGTACCAGAACTGAACCATTTGGGTTTGGGGTCTCCAGACGGGATATGGAAACAGATTGGACATACTTGTGGGATTAAGCGGATATTTGGGTTTGCCTATCATGAGAAAGGGGAAAATCATGATCCTAATCAGGGGTTTCAATTTGGTAATGTCTGGCGTGATGAGAACCATTTATTTCGTCAGGATGTGGATGCGTATTTATTGAGGGTGGCCATTTCTTATGGGGCAACGGTATTGCAAGACACGAAGGTAGAATCTGTTGATATTGATGAAGAGAAGGGGGTTACCGTTGTTACGAATAAGGGGGAAACATTTCAAGCGGAATATCTGGTAGATGGGAGTGGGTATCGCAGTATTGTTGCTGAGAAGTATGGGTTAAGGGAGAAGCCAGCACGGTTTAGTCATCATTCACGGACAATATTTACACATATGATAGATGTGGCACCGTTTGAGGATGTGGTGGAAAAT
>JABSQL010000494.1 GCA_013215865.1 Candidatus Margulisiibacteriota bacterium | reverse complement strand
TAATTACAATACAGACTTCCCTCATCAATCCCTGGCTTACAATACGCCCTCTCAAGCCATGGCTAACTACTTTTTGCAGGAGGTGCCTATGTCCTGATTTTCTCTCTTCTTTTTTACTTGCTTAACTGGGGGCATTACAAGATGTTGCATCGCTTTAATTAATACCTGTTCTCATCACCGATAATCGTTCCTCGTTCTTGTTTGATTTTCGCACGGGGATTAGAGTCCTCACCACACCCTGAAAGCATAAAGCAAACAGTGAATACCAAAACCAAAGAACATAAAGGTCGAATTAATGTCATCATCTCACCTCCTCATCAGTACCGATTTTCGTCACCTATTATAGTACCGTTAGGAGAATAATAATATTCATCGATTTTGGCTTGGTTTAAAGAATCCCTGTCATTTTGAGAGGCTAGAAAGGAAGCCTGCATTTGCATTTGGGACATCATGAGTTGTCTAAGTTTTTGAAGTTGTCGTACTTCTTGAACCGCTATTTGGTTGCCCGTTTGAATGGCTTGCATACGCCCTTTTGAGGTTTCACTCATTCTCTCAAGTTGTTTGACCACCACTTCTTCTTGCCCAAATTGTTGGTGCTGTAAATTGGCTGCTTTCATCGTGGCTCTGATGGTATCTGTCCAGGTTTTGTATTGCCTGCGATACCCGTTTACGCCCATCTTGTTTCGTTGGTAATGGGAATACCCTTTGAATTTGCCTTGAAAAACAGCATCCAGATTAGAGACCGAATAGGCAAGTGATTGACCCGTTCTCACAATACTAGAAAGCTGAACCATTTGATTCATGGAATTTCCCCAAATCTGGTTCGGAAAGTTCATACTGTTATTAATCATGTTTTGAAGGGCTTGTAATTGGTTGGCAATTTGTTGGGCTTCTTGAATGGTAATGTTAATGAGCTCTATGTTATTGGCCAATTGTGTCCATTCTGTGGCTTCATAGGGAATCATACCCATCCCAAACGATTGTTTATGAGAAACTGTGAAAGCTATAAGAGCTATCAAAATACCCAATCTAGTCGTTGAAATGTTCATATAAAATCCCTCTTTTGTTGAGCCATTTAAATGGCCATTGATCTTGATACGAATCTCTTAAAGATTTAATGGTTTTGATATCTTCCTTAGATGAAGCACCCACAAATGAAAGAGCAATGGGACCCAAATTAAGTTCAAAGAGCCGCCTCCCTTCTGAGGACATGTAATAATACTGCCTTTTGGGGGTGGCGTTTGAGATGATATCGATTTGACGATCATTCAAGCCCAGGTTGTCATAAAACTCTCTGGACCCTTTTTCTTGGGCCTTACTATTTGGAAGATATATTTTGGTGGGACAAGATTCGTTTAGGACATCGATTATTCCGCTTCCCACTGCATCACTTAGAGATTGAGTTGCCAATATTACCGCACAATTTGATTTTCTAAGGACTTTTAACCATTCTCTGATTTTGTCTTTAAAAACAGGGTGCCCCAGCATAATCCATGCCTCATCTAAGATAAGTAAAGAAGGCTGTCCGGTTAATCTTCTTTCTACTTCATGAAACAAATACAGCAATACCGGAATGAGATTCTTATCCCCCAAATTCATGAGCTCTTCCATTTCAAAGGTTTGGAAATGGCTGGTTTTGAGGTCATCAGATTCACTATCCAGCAAGTTTCCCATAGACCCTTTAATCGTGTAATGATCGAGCGCTTCTCTAATCGAAAAATCCTGGATATTGGTCACAAAATCTGACAGCGTATTGGATTGGGATTTTTTCAGGATGTTCATGGCACGGTGTATTTCATGCCTGATCTTGGGTGTGATTTGGAGGCCTTGGAGCTCTAAAAGAGTGGTGATCCATTCCTCAGCCCAGGATTGATCTTGCTTTGTTTTAATATTTCCCAAAGGACAAAAATGGTATTCATGACCCTCACCTGCGATATCATAGTGTGTACCACCGGATGCAAGGGTTAGAGGAAGCAAAGAGTTTCCTTTATCAAAGGCAAAGATAGAGGCCCCTTTATACCGCCTAAATTGGGCAGCCATAAACGCCAATAACGTTGATTTTCCTGAACCTGTGGGCCCAAAGATGAGGGTATGACCCACGTCATCCACATGTAAGTTCAGTCTGAATGGCGTTGACCCTTCTGTTGCTGCGTATAATAAAGGAGGGGATTTAGGTGGATAGAAAGGACAAGAACAATATTTCTTTCCTGGCCATATCGCAGAAAGGGGCAAGAAATCGGCTAGATTCAGAGTATGAATCATAGGTCTTCTGATATTGGGGACACAGTGGCCTGGTAAACTGCCCAGCCATGCTTCCACCGCATTAACCGTTTCAACTCTACATCCAAACCCTAAATTCTGAATCAACCTTCGAATGTCTCTGGCCGTTTCTTCTATTTTTTGTGGATCTGAATCCAAAAGAATAATAACAGAAGTGTAATACCCATAAGTCACTAAGTTACTGGATGCTTCTGAGATCGCATCTTCCGTATCATTGACCATATGCATGGCGTCTTGGTCTACCACCCCGGAACTGGTTTTGAATAGCTGATCCGAAAACCCTCTAACCTTTTGCTGCCACTTTTTTCGATAGGTTTTGAGATGCTGGATCGCTTCCAATGAGTCCATATAAATGAACCGAGTACTCCAACGGTAATGGACAGGGATATGATCCAAACTGGCCAAAATACCTGGAAAAGATTCCTGAGGAAATCCATCAATGGCGATAACAGAGATATATTTCTCCCCTATTTTAGGGGTGATACCGCTATAAAAAGGAGTCCCGCCCAATATAGAGTCAATGTACATGGGACAGGGCGGTAAATTTACGGGATGATTATCACCTGTTAAGCAAAATTGTAGATACTGAAGCAATTGATCTTGAATATGGGTTTTGCCAGATTCATCTGTAACAGATTCACCCTTCATTCTCTGAACAGATATTACACCGGATAGTCTATCCTCAAATTCCATCAACTGAGATTTGAATTGTTCTAAGATCATATTTGATAATAGAGTGGGACTGGAGGTATCTTCCTCAAACATCATGTTGGCGATCCCACTTTGACGTTTTAGTGGGGGCATATATGTTAGTACCAAGGCATATATAGATTCATAATGATGATCATCTTTTTCGAACTGGGCTTGTCTTTCTCTATCAATCATTTGAGTAATGGGGTCAGGAAAGAAAGAGTCTTTGGGATCGGCATACTTTTTTGCAGGCATTCGAATGGCGTCTTGGTGAGTGACATATCCTGTTCCTAGTTGGGCAAGTGCAGCATTGAGTTTTGCACTGATACTGTTTCGTTCTGATTCAGTAACGCTTGAGACATCCGACCCTCTGTAATACCACCCCGCCATTAAGCTGCCATCTTTGTTTAATATAATCCCATCATCAATAACAGCTGCGTAATTAAGTAGATCAGGCAACCCTTCAGATTTGGATCGGAACAGTTTGAGGGGT
>JABSQL010000493.1 GCA_013215865.1 Candidatus Margulisiibacteriota bacterium | reverse complement strand
GGTCAATGGGAGTTTCAAATTGGTTACAGAGGTTTTGACGAGCCTGCAGATGCCTTGAAAACCACAGATGATTTGGGATACGCAACTTGGTTGTTGCATCGCTTGAGTGAAGACTATGACATCAAAGCGACCTATGATAACAAACCGATTAAGGGAGACTGGAATGGGGCAGGCTGTCATACAAATTTTTCTACCAAAGACATGAGAGACCCAAAAATGGGACGTGGAGCTGTCCAGAATGCCATCAAAGAGCTAGAAAAAAACCATAAAAGCCACATTGAAATTTATGGTCATAATTTGTCTGATCGTTTAACAGGTGCGCATGAAACCTGTGATATTAATACGTTTAGAGCAGGAGATTCTGATAGGGGCGCGTCTATTCGAATTCCGGTAGCCACTACTAAAAAGGGGTATGGATATATTGAAGATAGACGGCCCGGAGCGAATTCTGATCCTTATCTGGTTGCAGCGCGAATTTTAGCAACAGTATGTGGTATAGAGATAGAAGCATTTTCACGCACACAATCTGGAGAAAAAGAAGGCGTATTAATATGAGTCTAGAATTTATCAGTTTCACCATTTCTAATCTTTGGATTCTGATTGCTGCCGCAATGGTGTTTATGATGCATCTAGGATTTGCAGCTTTAGAGGCAGGATTAACCCGATCAAAAAATACAGTCAATATTCTGTTTAAGAATTTTGGTGTATTGTCTATTGGACTCATTAGCTATGCCCTTATAGGCTTTCAGCTGATGTACCCCGGAGAGTCTTTTGCAGGTGGGTTTTTGGGGTTGTCAGGAATGGGTATCTCCCCAGGACCGGAAGGATTAACGCCGGGATATAACCCCATGTATACCTATTGGACAGATTTTATTTTCCAAGCGATGTTTGCGGCTACTGCTGCCACAATTGTGTCAGGTGCCGTCGCTGAAAGAATGAAATTATCCTCATTTCTATTGTTTACCATTATCTTAGTTGGGTTTATATATCCCATCGTTGGTATGTGGAAATGGGGTGGCGGTTTCCTAAGCACGATGTCCACGCCATTTTATGATTTTGCAGGATCTACACTTGTTCATTCTGTTGGTGGCTGGGCTGCCCTAATATCTGTGTGTCTGCTGGGACCCAGACTGGGGAAATATGTGAACAACCAAATTGTGCCTATAAAACCGCATAGTTTTGCCCTTGCAGCAATCGGCGTGTTTTTGCTGTGGTTTGGTTGGTATGGGTTTAATGGTGGGTCTGTGCTTTCTGCTGACCCTGCAATATTATCGTTGGTTTTTGTGTGTACAGCGATGGGTGGTGCAGCTGGGACAATGACTGCAATGCTCACATCATGGCGGTTACACCGTCGTCCTGATCTTGCAAATACACTGAATGGTGCTTTAGCGGGTCTGGTTGGTATTACGGCGGGTGCAGATGTTTTTGGACCGGCTTCAGCCATTTTGGTAGGGGGTATAGCGGGTGTTATTGTTGTATTTTCTGCAAAATTCTTTGATAACCGAAAAATAGATGATCCCGTGGGTGCTATTTCCGTGCATTTAGTGTGCGGGGTTTGGGGGACTTTGGCCGTCGGACTATTTGGTAAATTGGCCAGTCCGGCACAGTTTGTTTCTCAGCTTATTGGCATAAGTGTTGTTGGTGTTGTTGTCGCTAGTACATCCTATGTGTGTATTCAAACGATTAGGAAAATAATTGGAATTCGGGTAGATAAAGAGGACGAAATTGAAGGCTTGGATGCCTCTGAGCATAAAGATTTATCATATATATATCATCATAACCCGATAGTCCAAAAAGTAGGTGAACCAAGTGAATCTTAAAGTAGCCGTTGTTCTACTCTTTGGACTGCTATTCTCGGTTCAGACCAGGTCTTTTGCTAATGAACACCCAATATATCTTTTGGCATCTGTGGTGAATTCTGGAGACTTGGCTGGGGGTATCCGCTACACTGTCAATTCAGATTGGATTGTAGATGGATGGATTAGTAGTCGGGAAGATTCAGCAGGAAATCAAGTGACATCATATTGGGCAGATGTATATTATGGAAATTATGGCATTATTCTTTCTGGTCAAGAAAATACCACCCTTCTGACGGCCCTTGCTTATTCAGTAGAAGGACAAATTACAGAAGAAATT
>JABSQL010000492.1 GCA_013215865.1 Candidatus Margulisiibacteriota bacterium | reverse complement strand
TTTATTTTTTAATTCTTTTAAGGGAAGATCAGCCATACCATCCCCCAAACAGATGATATATTTGGTCATGATAAATATGGAGAAAGGGCCTTGAGAATCGTATCCTTTTTTCCATCAATCAATTGGGGTTTAGATGATATATCAATCGCCCGGTTGGGATCTTTTAACCCATGGCCTGTTAAAATAGATACAATTGTTTGGCCAGATTGAAACAGTCCAGTTGCATGTTTCTTAAGAACGCCTGCAATAGATGCCGCAGAGGCAGGCTCACAAAAAATGCCCTCAAAAGCAGCCAGTTGTTTTTGTGCTTGGGTGATTTCCTCATCTGTAACACTTTCAATAATTCCGCCGGATTCATCGCGAGCAGAGACAGCGGCTTCCCAGCTGGCAGGGTTTCCAATTCGAATGGCAGTCGCGATGGTGTCAGGGTGACTCACCGGTTTGCCGTGTACAATGGGTGCGGCGCCTGCTGCTTGCCATCCCATCATTTTGGGAAGAATCTTGCTTTTCCCCTTTGCATGATACTCTTGGTATCCTTTCCAATAGGCGGTGATATTTCCTGCATTTCCCACGGGTATAAAATGAAAATCAGGGGCATAGCCGAGCTGGTCAATAATTTCAAAGCTCCCTGTTTTTTGTCCTTCAATTCGATATGGGTTTACAGAATTGACGAGGGCAATGGGTGTTGAATCCGTAATATCTCTAACAGTGGTGAGGGCGTCATCAAAGTTCCCTTTAATTTGTAGTACAATGGCGCCATGCATCATGGCCTGTGCCAATTTACCTAGGGCAATTTTTCCTTCTGGGATGATGACACAGCAGGTCAAATTTGCTTTGGCAGCATAAGCAGCAGCTGAAGCAGAGGTATTCCCTGTGCTCGCGCACATGACCACTTTTGCGCCTTCTTCTTTTGCTTTAGAAATTGCCAAGGTCATACCACGGTCTTTAAAAGATCCTGTGGGATTTAATCCTTCAAATTTAACATACCAGTCTGCAGGGATTTGAAAATGCTTGGTTAAATTTTCCAACTTAATTAAGGGCGTATTCCCCTCCAATAACGTGACAATAGGCGTGTTATCAGAAACAGGTAAATACGAACTGTATTGGTCTATAAGTCCTTTCCACACAAGATGACTCCTTTTTAATAGATGATTTTACCATTCCTTAATAGAATATTTCCAGAAGGGATTCAAATGAGAATCTTCCTTGAATCCACTGAAATATGGGAATGAGTTTATTGAACAGCAAAGAATCTTTGGTGAACCCAACATTTAGAATAAACATCGGGAATAAAAAAGGGAGTAAAAATAGCAGGCCTTTAACAACCCCCAATATCATTCCTCCAAGAACATTTATGGGGCCAAATAATGTTGGACTAATCATTTTATCTAAAAAGATACCCAGGGCTGTAATCGTAATAAAAACGCCTCCCCAAATAACGGTAAAACCCGCAAGAGGAGATATGTTTTGGGGTACAAACAGAAAGTCTTGTAGTAACACGGCCATAAAGTGATAATTCGTCATAGCCAACCAGAGCCCCCAAGCCATGGCCATGACTTCACAAATAATTCGAATAAAGCCATGGCGAAGGCCCATAATCATACTGTAAAGTAAGACTATCGCAATAAAAATATCTAAAATATTCATGAAGTCGTTTGGAAGGCCTTCCTAATGGACAAATGTTTTTTGTGGATATCTGGGTCTGACAACCCAATAATTTGCATGGCCAATATTGCGGCGTTTTTGGCCCCATTTATAGCGACGGTTGCAACAGGAATCCCTGGGGGCATTTGGACAATGGCCAACAATGCATCCATACCGTCTAGGGAGGCATTAATGGGAACGCCGATAACGGGTTTGGTTACCAAAGAGGCCATGACACCTGGTAGATGAGCGGCCATGCCCGCCCCTGCAATCACCACATCTGATGATTTTTCTATTTGTTCGGCAATAGCATGCACTTTTTTTGGATTTCGATGTGCACTTGCAACATGCATCTCTGTTTCGATACCATTTTCATTGAGAAGTGATTCTGCTTCTTTCATGATTTCTAAATCTGATTTGGAGCCCATAATGAGGGTTACTTTTGCCATAGGTTAAGTATAATATGTGAGTGTATTTTTGTCGAAGACTTAAAAGACAGAGGCTTATCTTAAATGTTTATCTGAAGGGCGTGCGATAATTTGATTGTTTTCAACAGAAATGACGATCATTTTCGGACCTTCTCTCTCTCGTAGTTCAAAGTCAAAGCCAAGTTTATCAATAATTGTCAAGAAATTTTGGGTCATTAAATCTTTTTGATGACCAGAACGAATAGATTGAACAACTGTTGGCGAAATCTTGGCCTCTTTGGCAAGTTGTCGAACAGATACGTGATCTCTTTCCATCAAAGCAGTTATTAACTCTGAAAGTAAAAAATTACGATACCCTTTGTCAAACTGGATTTTTCTTTTTTTATCTTTCATTATCCTTTCGAAAGTTGATGGGCCCAAATCACGTCTCATAATACACCTCCAGATTTACACGATTTACAAAATCATTCATATATTTTACAGACTTATCTTTTTCAACTTTTGACAATTTATCTTGGTTTTTCTGAAAACCAGTTAATTTGTAACATTAGTTCCATTTTTATCTTTCCATTCAATGTTTTTTTCTAAAGCATCGGCTATATTTTCCATTTCTCGGTACTTAATGGTTTCATTATCTAATTTTTTAAACAGATTTGATCTTGATTGGCCAATTTTATCGGCTAATTTGGCGAGACTCATCCCTTTTTCTGCCGCAAAACTGCGAATCCTATTTTTAAGTCTCATGACGGCAATTATACAGTAAGAAAAGTGAAACAACCATAAAAAGTAGCCTCAAAACACCAATAATTTCCTAAATAGTTGACAGTGTATTCTAAAAAGACTACAATTGAGTCGAAATAAAAAATGGAGGTAAACATGAAGAAGAGAACAATTCTTATCATAGACAAAGATAAAGAGGTAGAAAACATCGTGAATGCGATCTTAAAAAATGTCGACAAAGTAGAAACAGTTCAAACAGGAAAAGAGGGCCTTGAAAAGCTGCATGAATCGTCAGTAATGCTGGTGCTTACAAGCGATATACTGCCAGATATGAACGGCAATGATATATCGATTATCGTTAAAACCTCAAAACCCTATATACCCGTCATTGTTATGAAGAAGGAAAATGAATAGCGGGGCAATATGTACAATTATTTTATAAGTTGAAAATGAATGCTAATTTTTGATTAATGTGGTCCCGATACTTCCCTTCAATTACGCCCAGCTGTTTTGTTATTCTCGAGACATCAACAGCCCGTAATTGCTTCAAGTTCACATGCCGATTCTTATCAAGTTGATTTTTTTTTGTTGGCATAATGTTTACCACAAAGGGCCATTCCTTGTGCCCTGGTAGGATTGGAGCGACGATGATTGTGCTTGAATTGCGGTTAAGCAAGCTTGACTGAACGATTAGGCACGGTCGATGCTTCTTTGTTTCTGACCCCTTTGTTGGATCTAAATTTACCCAGTATACCTGCATTTGGAGATACGTTTTAGACATATTAAGCTATTCCGTCCATGAGTGTAACATCCCACTCTAAAAGTTCTTTTTGATACTCTAAAT
>JABSQL010000491.1 GCA_013215865.1 Candidatus Margulisiibacteriota bacterium | reverse complement strand
TACCCCAAATCCATGTCTCCTGTAGAAGAACTAGGCGTACCCACACAAATAAATGAAATGTCTGATTCCACTGCGTCGAGGTACTTAGTCGTTGCTATAAATCGATGGGTCCCTGTTTTGGAATGTTGAGAAATCAGTTCTGGAACCCCATCTTCTATAATGGGAGAACAGCCATTATTGAGATCTTCTACTTTTTGCGGATTCACATCAATACCAGTTACATGAAACCCGCGGTCTGCAAGGATGGCCCCCATCACCGTCCCCACATAACCCAACCCAAAAATAGAGAGCTTCATAGGCCTTTTGGCGTTAAAGCCTCGTCCACCAATTCGCAAATAATATGATATGCCAGCAAATGGCACTCCTGAATACGAGCTGTAACCGTAGAATCCACATGAATATTAATATCACTGAGAGGTTTCAAATCTCCCCCATCTCGCCCTGTGAGAGTCAAAATCACACATCCCTTTTTCTTACCTATTTTGACGGCTTTAATGACATTTTTAGAATATCCTGATGTGGAAATGCCGATAAGAATATCTCCGGATACTCCCAACGTTTCAACCTGACGCGAAAAAATGGTGTCATATTCATAATCGTTGGACCATGCTGTTAAAAAGGAAGTGTCTGTGGTCAGTGCAAGGGCAGGGAGCCCTTTTCGTTCTCTTTTGAACCGTCCCATCAATTCAGCCGCCCAATGCTGTGCGTCTGCTGCAGAACCCCCATTCCCGCAAATGAGCACCTTATTTCCATTTTTAAAACACTCTAAAATAGCATCCGATGCTTTTTTGAGTGGCCCCACCTGGGTCCTAAAACGTTCTTTTGCATCTATACTTTCCTGAATCAATTTCTTTACAGCTTCCACTTAACACCCCACTGATTTGAATACTTTATCCTTCTCTATGTATATAAGGATACTATAAATTGAGGACAGTGAGAATCTGAACGCTATTAATTTTATTGATTAAAGACAACTTCTATTTTGGACAGATTTATAGTTGTATTGAATATTTGTCCATTTTTGGTATTTTGATTTATGATGAAGACCACACCCAAACATGGGAAGATATCACGTTGGTAAATATTTCTAAATGTCAGGATATATTATATGTAAATGTTTATTTCACTTTTTCAAACACATGCACGTAAGCCGAATGAACTCTGATATTAAAAATAGATAAAAATTTGGCCATGCCATAAATGCCCCACTTTACAATCTGAGTTATCCTACTTGAATAATCATAAAGATAACTGGGAACCTCCGCTTCAACAGACACTAACTTCAATCTACTTTCTTTTGGAATATATTCCCACTCTTTCGGTGTGAAATTTCTTCTCAATAAGGCATATAAAGAAAAATACTTAGGCGTACCAATGAAAAGCTTCCCTCCTATTTTAAGCATACCCACCATTTTCTCCATTTGCTCAGATTTATTTTCAGAATACTGTAAAACAGAAAAAGAGGTTATGGCATCATATTTATTATCAAGATCTCCAAGAGAGGAAAACAAACGTATACTTTTAAGATATTTCTTCGCAGAAGAAACTGCTTTTTTGCTGGGATCAAAACCATCAACTGCAAATCCACTCTCTTGTAGTAGATATATAACTTCTCCAGAGCCGCACCCAAAATCTAAAATACTCTTTTGGTGAGATCCAAGATGTCTCTTAATAATGGGTATTCGATGTTTTCGGTATTTATGCACATTAGAATCAAAAAGTTTTTTAGAATGGCC
>JABSQL010000490.1 GCA_013215865.1 Candidatus Margulisiibacteriota bacterium | reverse complement strand
TATTTTAAAAATAATAAACTATTGATCCCGTACTTTACGTATGGAGATCCTAACACAGATTTTACCGAAAATTTAGTCTTAAAAAGCGTAGAAGAGGGTGCAGATATCATAGAATTGGGGATACCTTTTTCAGACCCTGTGGCAGATGGGCCCGTTATTCAGGCCTCTCATCATCGTGCTTTATCTCGCAGTCAAAATGTAACGGTTCTATCCGCATTTCAAATGATAAAACGGCTCAAGAAAACGATTTCTACACCTATAATAGTGATGTTGTCTGTGAATTTGGTGTTGCACCATTCTGTAAAGCCCTTTTTCAATCTGGCAAAAGAGTATGGTGTTGATGGTGTGGTTATTCCAGATTTATCTTTTGAAGATTCAAAAGATTATTTAAGAGCCTCTAAATTATCCAAAGTTCCTCTAATCTATTTGATTTCTCCAGTATGTTCAGATGAGAGAATACATCAGATTGTGAAAGCATCATCTGGATTTGTGTACTTGATATCTTCATTAGGGACCACAGGTGAGAGAAAAACCATATCATCAAAATTAAAAAATAGTGTATCAAAAATTAAAGCCATCAAAGATATTCCAGTTGTCGTAGGATTTGGGATAAGTAAAAAGGAACACCTAAAGCAAATATATAAGTACGCCGATGGTGTGATTATCGGTAGCTACTTTGTGAAAAAGATTCACACGTATCTCACAAAGCCTGGAAAAGCATTGTTATCTATTTCTAAAAGTATCCGAGAATTCAAAAGCGACACAGGGAAAACCTCATAAATCCCCCCAGATTACGTTAAAGAAAAACCCCCTCTTATCCCAAATCAAACTTATCTTTTGAATAGCCCTGATTTAAACAGACTGTTTTTGGTAGATTGTTAGATAAAGGTCCCCACATTTGCCTGGGACCTGGTGAGAGGAAACAGTCCGTTTCTGCCCATTTATCTCTTTTCGCATCAAAATATTTGAATGCGGGAGAATCAAGTTCTACAAGTGCTTTCTCAATCACCAGTGTTTCTTTCCCATGGCGTTTTTCAGTATGAATCAATGAGGATAGAGGGATGGCCAAGACCTGTCCGCCACTATCTAAGCGGCCAATTGAGGCCATGTAACCCGTATGACCGCCTAGGGCCAATGAACCGGCTGTGAGTCCTAAATTGAGGGTAAAGGCTTGATCAAATCTGGTTGGAGCCCCACATCGACCTTCATATCCAAAGAAATGGGTTTGTGCATTGAATGGGGTTGATTTAGGAAGGATTTCTGATAATTTCTTTGTCACCAACTCAACCAGTAATTGTTCTGTTTCAATTTGAGAAACCTTCAAATTACCATGTGAGTCTTGGTCTTTTGAGGATTCAGAAATAAGATCTTTGAAATGGGGGACAAACTCGATTAAGCCTTCAGGCAAAAGTACCACACCATGAAAAATATTTTGAGAAGCGCGATGAGCAATACGGTTTGCTATTTTTTCTATGATCGTTTCTAAAGACCATTTCTTCTTTGCGATTTCTTCTGAAATGAGTGTAATGGCAGGTTGTGTTCTAAGGGCCACTTCAAGGGTTACCTGACTGGCACTTCTCCCCATTAGTTTAATAAAATGCCAATATTTGAGGGATGATTTTGTGTCCTGACAAATATTTCCCACCATTTCTGCATAGATCCGTGTAGCGGTATCAAAACCAAAAGAGATGGGTAAAAATGACCCGATCTGTAGATCTCCATCAATGGTTTTGGGTACCCCAATTACCGCACAATTGTCTGAATATAAGTATTCTGCCAATAATGCAGCATTGGTATTGGAATCATCACCCCCAATAATAATGATGGCATCTATTTTTTCTTTCTTGACAATGGCTCGAACACATTTAAATTGTTCTTCTGTCTTGATTTTGGTTCTGTCTGTACCCAATAGATCAAAGCCACCACGGTTCTTAACATTTGAAACTATTTGGGTTGTTAAAGGAGATAAGCGACCCTCCAATAGACCCTTGGGACCGTTTGTAACACCCAGAAGTGTATTTTTTGGCCCCAGTATCTGATGAATGCCTAAAACGACATTGTGACCACCTGAGGCGGGTCCGCCCGAAAATAAAACAGCGATTCGTTTATTCTGTGGGGATATGTAGGAAGGTTCCGCTTCGAGAAGAAAACCAGATTGAGCGTTAGATATATGAGGAAGTTGTGATTTCGTTTCGGGTTCTATTGGCAAAGTATCTGTACTCCTTCTAAAAGAAATGGGCGAAATCTTGCCGTTATTTAAAAAACAGTTATTCACAGGAACAGTGTCATTTATTAGAAGAGCGTCTAATGGTGATGTTGATGGTGTCATGATCTTTATAGTTTAATCACTTTCAAAGGATTTCACCAGGGTATTTGTAATTTGTTTCATCATGAGTATATAGTCTTCAGCTAAAGGGTTTAAGGTGGCCAGTTTGCTACCAAAGTGCTGGGACATTTTTTGAGATAACTGATGTCCATTTTGTTTTTGTACGAAAAGAGTGTTAATCCGATATTTCTGAGACTTCTCATACATTTCGGAAAGATGATGTAGCGTTGGCTCCTTGCCATGACCTTCAATCGCAAGCTGAATGAGATCATATTGTTGCGCAAAATAGCCTAAAAAAGGATGATAGACTAAGAAATGCTTTCCTTTGTAAGGGTATAATTGAGCTTGAATATATGCATCTAAGTCTTGAATTTGTTCGGATAACAAGTCTGCGTTTTTCTTATAGATAGCGTGATGATGGGGGTCAGATTGAATAAGGGCATCTCTAATGGTGTTAATTTGCTGTAGCATTAGACGAGGAGATAACCAAATATGTGGGTCTGTACCATGGGTTCCCTTTATGAGAGATAGTCTTGTCGCTTGATTCACAATAAACAGCTTGGGGTTAAATTGTTTTAGCCTTTGCATATTTGCCAATTCAAAGGGAAGGTATCCCATCTTTATATACACCGTTGCATGTGATAGTTTATCCATTTTGCTGGGAGATGGATTGTAATAAGAGGGGCTTGTTCCTGGAGGAATCATTACCGAAACGTGGACATGCGGTCCCCCAATGGCCTGAACAATACCTTTTTGAGGTAAAATACTCACCATGATATTTATCACATCTGGAGAGGTGTTTTTCTTGGCTTCACATCCCAGAACGAGACCCAAAATAAATAGCGCCAAAAGAAAAGATGAAAAATGAATAGTCCTTATCATGACTTTAGATTATAATGGTCTTTACAATATATGAACACTCATCCAATTTTAAATGTTACAGATCTGGGATTTTCATTTGGAACAAAGTCAGTCATTGAAAAGGTTAATTTTTCAGTGTCGAAAAATGAATTCTTGGCTATTATAGGGCCAAATGGGGGCGGCAAAACCACACTTCTTAAACTCATTTTAGGGCTTTTAAAGCCTACATCAGGCACTATTAAGGTCTTTGGTGTAACACCTGAAAAGGGACGCTCAAAAGTAGGGTATTTAGCACAGTCGCACCGTATTGATATGGATTATCCTGTTACTGTCTGTGAAATCGTATTAATGAGTCGATTATTAGGGAATCCCTTTTATCGTTACAATCAAGAAGATCATGACCATGCACATGACCTTCTTGATCAACTGGGTGTGGGTGATTTAAAAGAACGTGCTGTAAAAGATTTGTCAGGTGGGGAAAGACAACGGGTGTTTTTAGCTAGGGCCCTTATGAAGCGGCCTCAATTATTGCTATTAGATGAACCCACTACCGGAATAGATAGACCCACTGAGAAAGATTTCTATGCCTTGTTGGGAGAGCTCAACCAACAAATGGCCATTGTTATCATTTCTCACGATGTGTCTGCGGTTTCAAAATGGGTGCATCGGGTAGGGTGTCTTAATAAAAAAATAGTATTTCATGATCAGTCCCAAGTGTCAGATTTTGATTTGCAGCAGATGTATCAACACGATGTTCGTGTAATAGGGCCTCATGACCATGATTGATATACTATCTTCTTCATTGTTCCAAAATGCACTATACACAGGAATATGTGCTGCTTTGGCCTGTGGAGTGATTGGAACTTTGGTGGTAGTCAAACGGATGTCTTTTGTTTCAGGAAGTATTGCTCATACGGCATTCGGAGGTATTGGTTGGAGTTACTATATGGGAATAAATCCCTTGTTGGGAGCGTTGGGAGCCGCTTTATTGGCTTCTTGGATCATTGTTGGCATTCAAAAACGGTATGCAGAGCGTCAGGATACACTTATTGGTGCGTTATGGGCTGTTGGAATGGCGATTGGCATATTGTTTGTCTTTTACTCATCTGGATACGCAACAGAGTTATTTACATACTTATTTGGCAATATTATCCTCACTAGCCAATCGGATCTATACTTAATCATTATTCTGGACTTGGTCATTTTGGGCTTTGTTTCATTATTTTTCAGATCTTTACAGGCAGTGACCTTTGATGAAGAATATGCCACGATTTTAAATTTACCGGTACTGCTGATAAATCTTTTATTTTATAGCTTAATTGCTGTGACGACCGTTGTGTTAATACGTGCTGTAGGGGTTATTTTGGTACTCGCACTATTAACCCTGCCTGCAGCAACAGCGGGTAGATTTGTAAATCATTTGAAGGGTATGATGATTTGGCATCTTGTATTGGCGCAATATCCACTACCACCGGACTCTTTCTGTCTTATTTGTGGGATACCCCTTCAGGGCCTATTATAATATTTGTAGCCTTTTCGATCTATTTACTGAGCTTAGTATTACCCAAGTACAAGCGCCGTAAGCGTTCTCACACCTGCACCTGACATACCTTTGGCTGAATATCCTTCCGGGCTTGATTGG
>JABSQL010000049.1 GCA_013215865.1 Candidatus Margulisiibacteriota bacterium | reverse complement strand
ATGTGTATATCTTTAACCAATAGTCTAACGACTTTTTGTTTTTCTTCAATGTTCAAATCTTTGGATTTTTCTCTTAATGTGCCCGTAAATTCATCTATTGAGCATTCAATTTTTGCCAATTGTTCTTTTTCGATTTCAAGAAGTTTGAGTGAACTCAATTCGTTGGTTAATCTCGATTTCTTCTTACGTAAGTCTTTCGTCCGGTTACGAAGTTCATCAATGGTGAGCAGATCTTCTTGATATGCATCAAGTAATTTGTCAATCGCCCTGGTAATCTTTCTAATTTCTGATTCATACACCTTTTGCTGCTTTTGACTTTGATTCTCTTTTTTGCTTTCTGCGATTCGGCGTTGGATTTCAGTATTAATCAACTCGGGGTTTTCTAATAAATCGATTACATGCTGCCAGATCAGATCATCTAGATAATCTTGCCTAATTGGTCGGTTTAAACATTTCTTTTTCCCTTCAGGATAGCGGTATCCATCTGATCCAAGGCACCTATAATAAGACACTTTTCTAGAGCTTGTTCTGGTCGAGGTTTTATAATAGGAATGACTACAGTCTTTACATATCAACAAGCCCTGAAGAAGTGTAGGTATTTTTGTATTCTTCGATGAATACTTCTTATTAAGTTCCATTCTCTCCTGCGCCACTTCAAAATGCTCTTTGGATATTATAGCTGGGACATCAATGTAGATCCATTCGCTTTCAGGACGCTGCTTATTTGCGCTGTTTCTGGATGAATAACCTCCTTTAATTCGAAGAGCTCGGGTCGTTTTTTTTCTTTCACATTTTTCTGTTTTTCCATATGCTGCCTTACCCATATAAGCTGGATTCTTGAGTATGGCCCAGATAACGGATCTATCCCAATAGAATTTACCCGTTTTTGTTGGAATTTTCTGTTCAGTCAAATTACGTGCTATATCGCCTATACTTTTCCAATCATTAACAAAAAAACTAAAAATGGTCCTGACTGTACAAGCTTGCAATTCGTTGATACGGTAACATGCTTCAGAGTGATCGCTTTTCTTGACATAATCATATCCATATGGAGCACCAGACAGTACATTTACACAGCCCAGTTTGGCTTTATGCTGCTTGCCTCTTCTTGACCTTTCAAGTATCTGAGCTCGTTCATACTCTGCTATCATACCTTGAAACTGTTGAAGTAACTGCCCTTCTGCAGAATCGTCTTTTACTGATTTAAGAAAGACAACCTCGACCCCACAGCTTTGAAATTCCTCCAATAGTATTACTTGCGAAACATAGTTTCGACTCAGACGATCAGGGCCATGAACCAGAACGGTATCCAAATGACCTTCAGAAGCCAGATCTCTTAATCTATCCAGATTGGGCCGGGAAAGTGTGCTCCCGCTATATCCGTCATCTTCAAATATCCATTCTGATGGGATACTGTAACCATTATCCTTGCCATACTCCAGTAGACATGAAGTCTGACTCCTTATGGTTTTCTCATCCTTCTGACGCTCTGAGGAGACCCGGGCGTAGATTGCCGACATTTTTTTCATAATTATCACCATTAGTTGTTATCAATTGAGAATGTGGAGAGGGGAAAAGAATACGATAAGCCAGCTTAAGTTTCTCAGGTTCCAAGCGGTCATAATGATACTCGGATTCAAGCGACAATTCAGCATAATTATTGCTCATATTCAATTATT
>JABSQL010000489.1 GCA_013215865.1 Candidatus Margulisiibacteriota bacterium | reverse complement strand
GTTTTTCTAAAGCTTTATCAATATTTTTATTTTTCCCATCTTGATAAATAATTTCATCACCAATTTTGATGATATAGAGTTTGGGTATAAAATCTATCATTCTTATGTCGTTTGGCACTTTATTCTGTCCATCTTTTATCATTATTAAGTAGGCTGCGGCTTCTACTCCTGAAGTAAATTTTGTCATGCCATGCTCACATAATTTTTCACCGTTTTCTCCAAGAATGGGTTCAAACTTCATAGGCTTGGTACCTGCAGCATCTTCTGGTTTTGCCACACCCATGCTATCATTTCTCTTAGCTTCAAGAAGTGGAAGGTCCTTTGAACAATTCACTCCTGATCGAAAACTAGCTTTTTTATGCGTTCTTGATGAACTCTTTCTCGGTGAAAATCTGCCGAAGCCGAAACCTGAAATTGGCATAAATACCCCCTCTTTTAAACTTAAGATACAGCCATAACAAATAACTTATAGCCAAATGAAACCATAATGAAAGCGTATACTAAAAATATACAAATCACTGGTGACAATCTCATTGTCTCCACCCCCCTATTGTTCTTAACTGTCTCGTTAATCCCATTTTTCAAAGATTTTAAACATGCATTTATATATTCAATAATTTCGATACATTTATTCTTTCCATTACGGGTATATACATAGTGTTCACAACAGATGCTTTTGAAATAGAAGGTATCTAACGAACCTGGAGGGAATGACTGAGTTAAGGAGGCGTGTATGAATAAATGGTTGTGTTTTCTAGTTCTATTCATTTTCAGTTGTGGGGTTTCTATCGGTGACTTGCCGGTGTATGGAAAAGATAAATCCAATATTGAGATTTTAACCACTTCTGTCAGCATTAAGATGAAGCAAATTAAATCCACTTTATATATGTATCCCACAGGCACCACCACTGTTCCCAACTATACGGTTCGGGTCTACACGGGTGATAACGCCTTTAAATCGGGATCCGTTGGTAAGACAGGAAAATCTCCCAACAAAGGTTTGGGATATTACTATGACTTGCCAGTCAAAGTAGTTTTTGGTGACCACTACGCATCCAATTTACTGGTATATATTCAACACAATGATGCCACTAAACTTGCGAAACGTGTGACACTTTTAACCGCAAAAGGAACGATCATCCAATCAAAAAGATATAAAGGGAAATTGCTTTCATTTCGGATAGAAAATAAAAGGCGCATGAAAGAATTGTTTAAATAAACAGATGGGATAAGTCAAGAAGGAGGGGTTAATCATGTTTAAGAACCTATGTCTGTTTTCGTTGATCTTGGGTATGTGTATGGCAATAAATATGCCAACCGATGTCATGGCAAAAACCATGTCGCAACATCACATTGAAGCCAATATCGATGCAAGAATTGTGACACCCTTATTTGGTAGAACCAAAATAGATCACAAAAGAATGATGTTATCATGCGATTCAGAATACCGTGTTAAAAATCCTATCTATTACGTGAGAGTATACTCTCGTGATATGGAATGGAAACAAGGTGATGTCGGAAAAACAGGGTATTTAGATCATCCTGGGTTTGGTCAATACTATGAATTTCCAATCGCGGTGAATTTCGATAAACGAAAAAGTGCACTCGTCAGTTTAAAATTGAATTTTACAGCTGATGCAAAAGGTAAAGTGTATCGGATCGGTTTTATCAAAGATGGTAAGCAAGTGAAATATCGCTATTTCAAAGGAAAAACAGAGTATTTTAGACTCTGGAAATAAGCTTTCTGTCTATCCAAGAGGCTATCACCACACGCCTCGATAGCCTCTTGGGAAAATCGCTATCATTCGCTACACTAGTTCAATATGACGCCAACGATTTCAAAAAAACATGCCCGTGCCCAAATGGTTTGGAACACCCTTGAGGCCCAATATCCTGATGTAGGGACTTTCTTGACACATGACTCTTCTTTTCAGCTCCTCATTGCCGTCATACTGTCTGCACAATGCACAGATGAACGGGTCAATAGGGTCACGCCTAAGCTCTTTGCAGCCTACCCTACAGCATCTCTTCTGGCCAAGGCAGACCTTCAAGATATCAAAGAACATATAAAGTCTGTTAATTATTTTCATAACAAAGCCCGGAATATCAAAAAGACATCTCAAATTCTTATGAATACCTACAAAGGAGAGGTTCCTTCATCTCTTGTTGAACTTGTGACGCTCCCTGGGGTGGGAAGAAAAACAGCCAATGTAGTAAGGGGGCAGGCATTTGGTGAACCGGGTATAACCGTTGATACCCATGTGAAGCGGGTGACTTATCGCCTTGGGTTAACCGCCCAAAAAAACCCTGAAAAAGTAGAATATGATCTGATGAAAGTATGGCCGGCTGACTATTGGACCCCTATATCTAGCATGATCATTTT
>JABSQL010000488.1 GCA_013215865.1 Candidatus Margulisiibacteriota bacterium | reverse complement strand
AGGGTAATGATGTCCTTTCTGGTGGTCCGGGAGAGGATACCTTTATTATTGGTAAAGAAGCAGATTCCCAGGATATTATCACCGATTTCAATGTGAATACTACCGCTGAGAAGATTGACTTGAGGGCGTTTGATTTGGAAGAGGTATTGGCCTGATGTTTTTCAAAACTACCAAAAAGAAGCTTTGCATCGTTTTGGGTGCCCTGCTGGTTTCTGTTTTGTTGGGTGGAATCAGCTTTTTTTGGAATTCTACTCAAAATTCTCCTGATTTATCTAAGTATTATTTGACTGGTAAATTTGGAAAATTGCCGCGTCCAGACGGTTATGGCAAAACGGTTGATTTAATTCATAGATTCTATCTTTTTGATGGGCTAGCTTATCTTAGATACTGGGGAGAAAGAGACTATCAGAAACCAATACCAGATGGTACCCATCGACTGAAAACTAAAAGTGGCTCTGAAATAGAGTTTCAAGCCAGAAATGGAGTTGTGGATCAATTAAAAGTTTTGTCAAATATACATGAATTTAAAGAAAACGAACCTATTCTAAAAGACCGCTGTAAAATTGCATCAATTTATATTGACTTCCTTTACATTCATGGGAAAACAGAAAAAATCAAGTTCACAGATTTTGATGTTCGAGGATGCTGGGAATTTAGCAAAACAAACAGACTTAATCGATTTGGGGTAATACAAAATAGTAAAGGGGAAAAGTTTGCAATAGGATTAGATCCTCATTGGTTTCCATCAAAAATTAAAGGACTTTGGCATTTTAACACTATTCCGATTGATGTAAAAAAAAGTGGCTTTGCTCGCTATATGGTAAAAGTTGCGAATAATAAAAAACATGCAAATATAGTTTTAGATGGTTGCAAGGTAATAACGTTTGGTGAGGCAATACAATGGTGGTAGCAAATGGATAACATAACATATATTCATCCCGTGTTAGGCAATTTTTCTATATTAAGTAGATTTGGATTTAGAAGTCATCCTATACTTGGAACACGTAAATTTCATCCTGGAGATGACTATCCTGTAGAAGTCGGCACAACAGTAATTGCCTCAGCTGCAGGAACGGTTATCCGGGTAGGTGTAAATCATCCTGACTACGGGAATTTCATTATTATTCGCCACGATGATGGAAATGCAACTTTATACGCCCACCTTTCTGAAGTTAATATTGGCTATGAAGATACTGTCTCACAGGGTCAACGTATTGGTTTAAGCGGAGGTGTCGAGGGCTTAGCTAGTACGGGAGAATCTACAGGCCCACACCTACATTTTGAAATCATTGACAAAGAATACGTTCCCCTTTTGACAACAGGCACAGGTAGTTTTCCTTTAGGGGTAGGAAGTTATCTTAAAGAGTTAAATGAAGACGGAGAATCCGTTCCCCTCCTTGATGAAAATGGGGACTGGATCCTAAACAGAATTGAACCCCGTTTACTTCTTTCTGATTTAAATGGAACCACAGATGGTTATACCGTCCACACAGAGGACACTGCCTGGGGGTTTTCCGAGCATACGGGATTCACCTTGGAGGAGATTTTGGCTGCCAACCCATGGCTTCAAGAACAAAATCGTGTGAGCCCTGACATGACCTTTATATTAATCCAACCTGGAGATGCGCTTCTCACTCCTGAGGGAGGAAATGATGACAATCTGATAAATCAAGGCCCTGAAGCTGGTGTAATGGAAGGAAGCGAAGGTGACGATATGATGTTTGGGGGATTAGGGGATGACCAGATTCAGGGAAATGGGGGTAATGACCAGCTATTTGGGGAAAGAGGAAAAGATGTTTTGGATGGCGGTCAGGGTAATGATGTCCTTTCTGGTGGTCCGGGAGAGGATACCTTTATTATTGGTAAAGAAGCAGATTCCCAGGATATTATCACTGATTTCAATGTGAATACTACCGCTGAGAAGATTGATTTGAGGGCGTTTGATTTGGAAGAGGTACTAGCCTGATGTCCTCACCAACTGCTTATAAAAAGCTTTACATTGTTGTGGGAGTATTCTTTATATCTATTTTGTTGGGTGGTTTTGGTTGGTATAATTTTGCCATTTCAAGCCCAGATAAATTATCTAATTCTACCGTAACCCTTCCTAAAATAAGTGCTTGCCAAGAAGCAAATGAGGCAATGGAAGCCATAAAAACACAACCCAACTTGAATAGCTACAATTATAAGCCCTATGTTTTAATATATACAAAAAAAAGCAGGAAACAAAATAATTACCCGGGACCTGATTACATATATTTAATTCAAAGCTTATCTAGTACACGATTGATTGCTAGCAGGATAAATATGGAAAGTGAAATTTCTATGGCGGATAAAAGGCTGACTTTTGCTAAATGTAATTTGCAAATTCTTGAAAAAGAAATAGGTATGAAGAAAGCAAAAGCCATATTTGGAAATGAATATGGTTTAAGTATAGATCAGTGTTTAGTTTTTTTATCTGATGATATAAAAGGAAAATATCCTGTTTATTTAAAAATAGAAAATTGCGTTGTCATAAAATATAAAGGAAACTTCAAAGAAAATGAACTAAAAAAGGAGGACTCTCATGGGTAATTTAATTTTTCCAATCGATGCTTCAACCTATACCTTTGAAGTTAGCAGTTTATATGGATTGAGGGTAGACCCGCATTTTAATTATTCAAAATTCCACGACGGCATCGATATTTACTCTCAAGATGCGCAGTCTCAACATGTAGATATTTTATCAATGCAAGATGGGGTTGTCATTTTT
>JABSQL010000487.1 GCA_013215865.1 Candidatus Margulisiibacteriota bacterium | reverse complement strand
GTGTGTCAAACGACATCTAACGGTGGAACGGCAACCTGGAGTGGGAGAACGCTGTCAGGTGAAAAAGTGAAAACCGGAATTTACCTTATCTGGACTGCTGCGAATTCTGGGAAAGGACGCCAAGTGGGTAAAATTGCAATCGTGAATTAACACCATGAAGGCAGTAGACGAAGGGATTTTTTTACACCGATCATCCTACTCAGATTCTAGTCTAATTACTACAATCTACACCAGAGATAAGGGGCTTCAAAAATTTGTGTTTAGAGGAGGAAAGAAGAAGGGGCATCAAATGTATCCTTTATCCGTTTCGGAGTTAAATTACTACGGAAGAACAGAAAGCGAATTGCTTAATTTGACTAGCGCCCAAGCCGCATCTAATCATTCGTTTCAATTCAACCCAGTCAAGTCAACCATCGCATTTTTCATTGCTGAGACAATTCGTAAATGTGTTATTCATAATGATTTAGATACTGTCACGTATAATTTTCTCACGTCTGAAATAAACCGATTGGACACTTCAGAGGACTGCTCACTTTTTCCTCTTGAATTTATGGTGTCGTTTACTGAGCTACTTGGCTTTCAGCCCCTTGTTGAAAATGAGGGTCTTGTTTTTGATTTGGACGAGGGCATAATTAACTTCTCAAATAGTAGATTGAACCGAACCTCGGAAGGGGAACATATCCGGCTTATAGTGGCTCTTATTACTGGAAGAAGCACTAATGATTCAGTCTATAGAAAAACCCGTGAGAAAGCCTTAGAAACGATGATTTCTTACTATCAAATTCACATTCCAAGGTTGAAGGAATTTGAAACGTATGAAATCGTCAGAGAAATTCTTAGCGCATAAAAAACCGCTTCTGTTGATCAGAAACGGCTTTTCAGTGAGTGGTAGATTATTTTAGTTTTTTGCCTCCTTGATGAAAACGTCCGTAAGATTCATTTCCTCCATAGAAGAAGCATTAAAGTTTCTTACCCGAGCGTTAATCATTACGATATGATCATCTGTTAGGATTGGCATAACTGCTCCGAAATCCACAATGATTTGATCACATTTATTGTAAAGTGCATTTCTTTTATCAAGATCCCTTTCTAACAATGCTCTTTCTAATGTAGCATCGAATTCGGCGTTTCTGAACTTAAATGAGTTAACAGCAGAACCATCAGTGATGTTAGGGCTGTAGAACATTGCAAGGAAGTTCTCGGGGTCTGGATAATCTGCGATCCAACCTGATCTCCAAATTTTTGCTTTCCCTGAGTTAATTGCTTTTTCTCGTTCAGCGCTTGAAACCAACACAATGTTTAATTCAACACCGATATTTGCTTTCAATTGATTCGCAACTGCTTCACATGTTTTGTGAATAGAAGATCCCTCAGTACTGTTTACATAGAAATCAAGTTTTGGGAAGCCATTTCCATTTGGGTAACCTGCTTCTCTCATCAATGATTTTGCTTTGTCAACATTAAATTTATGGCCTTTAACGTTTTCACTTGGATAATCTTTCATATCTGGAACGAAACCATTAGTTGCAGCCCATCCTTCTCCTTGAAGATACAAATCAATAATTTGATTTCTATCTACAGCTAAGTTGAATGCTTTACGAACGCGAACATCTTTGAACTCTTCGCTTTCATTAGCCATCGCGACGTAAGTCATACTCATACTCTTTTCAGAGTCCACTTTATGCTTTACGTTTTCTCCTAGTATTGCTTCTTGCAAAGTCCCTAGGATATGTTCTATTTCTTCAACCGGCAATTCCATTACCAAATCAATTTTTGAATCTCCGAAAGCAAGTAATGCACTTCTTTGATCTTTAGCATAAGTCATAGAAATTTTCGCCAAGAAAGGTAAGCGGTTTCCAAATTCGTCTTTTCTCCAATATTTTGGGTTTCTTTTTAGAACAATTTTACTTTCCGTCCAAGATACCAAGGCGAATGGCCCAGATCCTACAGGATGCTTACCAGCGTTACTTCCGTATTTCTTATATGCTTCTTTTGGAGTAATTCCAAGAGATCTATGAGTTAGAACTTTTTCAAACCCAACAAACGATTCAGTCAAAGTAACTTCAACTGTATAGTTTCCTTTTACCTTAACACCAGCAACGCCACTTTTTGGCAATTTGATTTTCGATTTGTTAAAGAAATCTCTACCTCCTTTGATTCGGTCTACTAATAAATAGCTCAGTTGGTTTTTCTTTAAACCAGAACAAGCCATATCCAAGGTAAACTTCACGTCTTCAGCAGTAAGCTCATGCGTCTTTCCTCCAAAGCAAGCATCTTTGTGGAATTTAATTCCCTTTCGAATCTTGAAGGTATAAACTTTTGCATCGGTACTTACCGTAAAGCTTTCTGCAACTGCAGCGCTTACTTTTCCAGTTTCTGAATCGACTGTCAATAATGGCTCATAAATTTGAGTCAACAATCGCATTGAGTTAGATGTTACAGTAAATGTTGGGTAAAGACTAGTAATATTTTGGGTAGACATGAACTTGAATTCACTACCGTATTTTTTACCACCTTTTGCCTCCAAAACGTCCGTTTCTTCTACCGTTTCAGTACAAGACCCGAAGAGAAATCCTGTAACTAGAAATAATGAAATGATTTTAAATCGCATAGTTTTACACACTTTTTAGCAGGCTAAGTTAAAAAAAATGTGCGAAATTGAGCATCATTTTGAGTTACACTTTCCTTTCTAATTCCAAGTTGGTTACTGAATGTGGAGAAGAAAGGTTCTAAAAAGGGATAAATTTTTAGTATCCAATCTTGGATCGAACCCTTTTAAGAACATCAGTAGCCACTAAACGGGCGCGTTCTGCACCTGTTTTTAAGGCATTATCAACCTCTTGAGGGTTGTCAATCAGGTAGTTGTATTTTTCACGTTCTTTCTTGAACCTTTCACAGATTACCTCAAAAATTTCTTGTTTGGCATGTCCGTATCCATATCCTCCCGCGAGGTATTTTTTCCTCATTTCTGAAACTTGATCCTTTGAAGCCAACAAACTATATAGTGCAAAGGCATTACAAGTATCCGGATCTTTGGGATCTTCAAGTTCTTTAGAGTCCGTTTCAATGGTCATTATCTTCTTGCGAAGCTTTTTATCAGGTAAGAATATGTTAATGAAATTATCACGAGACTTACTCATTTTTTC
>JABSQL010000486.1 GCA_013215865.1 Candidatus Margulisiibacteriota bacterium | reverse complement strand
GGATGGCTACGTGATCTTTAAGTTGTAGGGACATAAAATGGATTAGTACCCTAATTCAGTAGTTCAAGTTGATTTCAATTTTGATGGTGGATTTATTGCGGGCCAACTATTCGGGTGATATACTATCTCTCAAACATTAAATAGGAGGGAAAAATGCCTTACATTAATATTCGCATTACAGACGAGGGTGTCACCAATGATCAAAAGCAAGCACTCATTGCAGGAACAACGCAATTGATGGTCGATGTTCTCAACAAGAATCCTAAACATACATTTGTTGTGATTGACGAAGTGAACACAGATAACTGGGGAGTTTCTGGTGAACAAGTTACCTCTCTCATAAAAAAGAGAAATCAATAGAATACTTTTGACAGTATTTTAGTATGAAATACTGGATAATAAATTTCGAATATAGCTAATTAGTTCTCTATATTGTCTAGTATCTATTTTTTCATTTCTTAATTTTTCTGACATTCCACGAACTGTACCCCAGAACTTTGGAAAAATGGCAAAGTCAGTATAAGCAACTGTCATATTGAATTTAAGCATCTCAATTATTTGAGTACAATTTAATTTATCTTGGAATATAGTTTTACTCTCAAGAACTATCTGAAAAGTTTCAAACATACTTAAACGTCGTTTCTTTGTAACTAAATCATTCAAATCTTTAGCATAATCGCTATAATCCTTATGACTATCTCCCAAGTTGAACATCGTTTCAAATGAACAGTTGCTTCTCTGCATGCGTATGTTCCCATCCATGTTAAAATATCTTTGAATTGTTGTTTTGACAGCCTCCAAGAAAAAACGTTCTATAATATCTTTCCATTTACGGCCTAAAAAAGCCTTATACTTATCAAAGGTAACTATATACTCTTCCTTAGACTTGCTTATTTGTATCACCATTTCTGATAATCTCAATTTATGTCTGTTTTTATCCACAGCCTCACTAAATAAAGTTCGCGGCTCCATCTTGTATTTTATTTTTTCTAAAAAGTTTTTTCCCTGTTCATCCGCAAGGCACTTTCCCACAGCGCTATCTAAAAATGTCTTATAATCTTCTTTAGGTATTGTGTAGCCATTGACCATGACATTGAAAATTCGCTCTATATTGCTAGTTAGATCAGGTTTTCTAAGCTTGTTAGGGGGACTATATCTTATAACCAACAGACACAGATCTCTAGCTAGGGTAAATAATTCATTAGAATTATGAAGATTTCTTGCACAAATAAAGAACACAACAGATGGGTCAAAATTCGAACTATGTAAATACTTAATCACTGCTGCAAAAGCAACCAACCATTGTACACGAGCACATGTCACTTCATTGGCTTTAATCATAATTTCTTTAGGCTTTAACTTGCTTTTCATGATATCAAAGTACACAAAAGCTTCTTGTTCAAGAAGTATATAAGAAGGAGCCGCCATTGAGCTCCTTCTCTCAGTTGATATTTCCATGCGAGATAAACTAGAACTTACCGCTCTTATTGCCATGATCTTTGGATTCATATCAGTAGGAATGACTTTTCTTGTGTTTAATAGCACTGCTGTTGGCAACAATCTTTTGCATACTTTCCTCCTCACTCACTTCTAACCACTATATTTATAATAACCTAATTAGTCCTAGTTTAAGTAGATACATATTGATAGAATAAACCTTGCATGACGAAATATGTATATCTAATCATAGGGATCATTATAACAGTTAGTCAGTTTGCTATAGCCGCACCTGAAGAAACACATGATCCATCAAATGACTTATTGAGAGAAATCGTTAGGGAGCGTGTTTTAGTTAACAACTTAGAACTTAAAGCACTTGAATGGGATATACAATCCAAAGAAGCCTTGGTTCGTCAATCAAAGACATGGAAAAATCCTGAGTTTGAAGTGGAAGCTGAAAACGTATTGGGAACAGGCACAAATAAAGGATTTGACAACGCTGAAACCACCTACAAATTCAGTGAAGAATTCGAATTGTGGGGGAAACGTGGCATGCGTTTTCAGTCTAGCAAGCTTGAATTAGCTCTTTCCAAAAACCGTTACAGGCAATTTAAACTAAACCTATTAAAAAGTCTTGACTCTTTGTTCGCGCAAGTAGTTTCTGCCCAAGAAAAGGTAGATTTTGCCAAAGAAAAAGTTCAGCTGAATGAAGCCTTAATAACTGAGATTAAGCGGTTGGTTAAAGCGGGGCGATTTTCTTCTGTTGAGGAAAAACGTGCGCGTATTCGCTTGTCTAAAAGTAGATTGACGGAGAAAATATTGGAAAAAGAGCTGTTAATTTTAAAATATCAACTCAGCCTCTTATGGGGAGATGAATTTCACCTGTTTAAAGCGGCGATGAAAACTGAATTCAATCCTGAAAAAGAAGACACTACCTCATTGAATGTGTTAAAAGAGCAATTGGCATCAAGCCCTGAAATGGAGCGGCTTCAAATGGAAAAACAAGTCGTTAATCTTCATCTAAAGGCAGATAAATCAGAGGCACTACCAAATCCAACCCTATTTGGGGGGATTAAAGATTACCAAGGTGATCGTTCACAGACATGGGTTTTGGGAGCTGCATTTCCCATCCCGATATTTGACAGAAATGTGGGTCATATTTCCTCTGCTAAAGCAAATCTTGAGAAAAAGAACAAAGAAATACATGCAGCTAAACTGTCATTGTCCTTACAGTTAACGGATCTGTTCTACCAAAAGAACTTAACGATAACCCATCTTGTTTCTTTTAAGACAATGCTGATTCCGGATGCCCAAGATGTGTATAACGATGTCAGGCAGGGGTATCTGAAAGGACGATATTCCTATCTTGATTTATTTGATGCTCAAGATTCTCTGTTCGAGATAAAGGAAAATTATGCTGAAGCGGTTGCCGATTTTCACCGAATTGGGGCTGAAATATGGGCACTTATTGGAAATGAAGTTCAGTTAAAAGGAAAGACCCTATGAAATTAACACGCGGTTTATTTGTATTGATATTTCTGGCCATTTTTGTAGTTGGATCAAGCAAACTGGCTTTGGCCAAAGACGATCATGATCATCATTCAGAAACGCATGAACACCATGAGAATCATGGAGATGAACCTGAAAAACTTATTAGACTATCTAATGATGAAATGACCGAATTTGGCATTAAAGTCCAAAAAGCTGGAAAAGGAACGATTACTAAGGAAGTGATTTTCCCAGGCGAAGTCCAAATTCATCTGGATTATCTTGCACATGTAAAACCGAGATATTCAGGGGTTGTCAAACGAATTTACAAACATATAGGGGATACTGCCAAAAAGGGGGATGTCTTAGCGATTGTTGAAAGTAATGAAAATTTGTCACGGTATGAAATAAAAGCACCAATCACTGGTACGATCATTCAAAAGCATTTTACTTTAGGAGAAAGCGTCGAAGAAAGTTCTAATGCCTTTGCAATAGCAAATCTTGATAAAGTGTGGGTTATTTTTTCAGTATCTGAAGACTACTTCAGCCAAGTTAAAAAAGGTCAGTTTGCAACGATTTTGTCAGATGATCGACCGCTGAGCGAACGGCTTCGAATCTTGTACATATCTGATGTGCTGGATACCACATCTCGCACTTCCAGTGCCCGTCTAGAAATCAATAATAGAAACAGAAAATTGAAACCCGGAATGTATGTTGATGTATCCGTAAAGCTGGAAAGCATTCAAAGCAATATAGTCATCCCTAAAACAGCTGTCCAGACAATCGAAGGAAAGCAGGCTGTATTCGTGCAAAAAAGAGGCAGGTTTCAACCACATTTTGTAACGCTGGGTGTTGAAGATTTAGACAATGTCATTGTCCTAAAAGGGATTGAGTCAGGTGAAAATATCGTTACAGAAGGCAGTTTTATCTTAAAAGCCGAATTAGAAAAAG
>JABSQL010000485.1 GCA_013215865.1 Candidatus Margulisiibacteriota bacterium | reverse complement strand
GAAGTCTATTTGGTGATACTGTATTAGCTGGTTTAGCCAATAACTCTTACCTCGAGCTGAAAGAGACGCTCATTCCACTAGACATCACAGGAAGTTTAAATTCCCCCATAATACTTAATTCTCTCACATTTTCAGAAGGATCTACCAATATGTTGAATCATGTATTTGAACTTCTTACACCTCAGCAAATGAGAAGCTTTTATCGGGAAAGAACCGATATTTCTCAAGAACATGTTCTTTCATTTACATCAGAATCAAATGTAAACTCAGGCAAACGGAAACTCATTCCTATTTTAGATTTGCATGCGCTTGCCATCATTGAGGCTGAAAATACAAGCACATCCGACATTTTGGAAAGTAGCCCTGAGGTATATGGTGTTATTATTGTTTTTGATGGACCTATCACAGATATTGAGTCTATATCATTTGAAAAATATGCTGTTCAAAATCCAGACTCTCCCAATTTAACCGCTGAATTAATCAATACTTATAGATTCTCTGATCAGGATGGAGCGGGTCGTAGTGGAAAATTTGAAGAAATTTTAGATACATTAAATTTGAAAAAAGGAGGAATTGCTGGCATTGGGGAACAGCAAATCAACTTACTCGTTCGTAAACAAGTGAGGCCCGTTGAAAAGCAGGTCGCAAAAGGGTTGGGCTTGTATGATGTTCGAATAGATTATAATGTGGGCGGTGCCATTTTAGGATCTTTAGACGGAGAAGATAATGCATCCAGTGATAAGTTAGGCGTCAATTTGATTTCCAATTTGTACAATGATCAGGTATTCTTACGGGTTAAAACAGATCTTGAATTGGGGGCTGAAAGCCGTGAAACGAATCGCAATCTTCATATATCTGAGCTTGAATTGACATACTACTTACGAAGAAATTTATCTTTGAACTTTACCAATATTCGTGACAAATCCACCGAAGGTTTCAAACCCCGCTATTCATTGAAATATAGTTATGAATTTTAAAATTTTCTTTCTTGCTATTTTAATATCCCTTGGCTTTCAGCCCAATATTTGGGCTCAATCATCAGACATAGCCACCAATATTGTAGAGGTAAATATAAAGGGCCTTAGATTTGTATCTGAGAGCGTGATTCTTAAATCTGTTTATTTAACCACCCAAGTGGGTCAGAAAGCCAATCCAGCGACGTTACTAGAAGATAGCCAAAATTTGTACTTAACGGGTTATTTTAATAGTGTGGCACCTGAAGTTAAACACTCCAAAACTGGGACCAAGATTCATTTTAATGTATCAGAAAATCCCATTATAAAAACTATTGTCATTCGTGGCGCCCACTCCATTCCATCCAGAGATATTCTCTCCCTTTTGCATAATAAAGTCCATCAAATACTAAATATTAAGACTTTGAAAGAAGATAAAAAAGTGATAGAGACTCTTTATGAAAACGAGGGCTATATTTTAGCCAGGGTTACCGCTATCACGATCACAAATAATGTTTTGTCTCTCATCATAAACGAAGGAATCATAGAACAAGTGGACTTTATGGGCCTTAAACAAATTAAACCCTTCCTTGTTCATCGTGCCCTACGTGTAAAAGCGCATTCTGTTTACAATATAAAACAGATTAACCGTGACAGACAAGATCTCTTAAAACTGGGGTATTTTACAGATATATCAAATCCCGCTATCAATTATAATATCGAGACAGAGAAGTTCAGATTATCCTATTTTGTTCATGAACGTAAAGTAAATCTTATGGATATTGGACTTGAGCATGAAGAAGAGCGCATGCTTGGTTTTTTTAAGATTAATTTTAACCACATGTTTATACACAGTGATCATATTTCTCTTAAAACACAGCTCTTATTAGAAGACTCACAGTTTGGTATTAGAAGTTATTCAATCAGATACTTTCAACCATGGATCCTTAACAAGATTCCGGTTTCAATTGCTCTGGATGGGTGGACAAGATTTAACCGTGAGCTATTTTTAAATACCGAATTTAAAGATAATAAAAGGGAAGGATTTGATATGATTCTAGGTATTCCCTTACATGATCATTTACGGTTATCAACTAAGGTAAAACGAGAACTTGTATCACCTGAAAACAATGACTTCTCAGCCTATACCGTTCAATCTTTAAGCGGACAGCTTAGTTTCAGTGACGTTGAGGATTGGTTCAACCCCAAACGTGGTTCATATGCCACTATTATTTATGAACATGGTATTAACTTTGGATTTTTGAATGATATTAATATTTTAAATTTTAATCGATATAGTATAAACAGTGCTAAATTTTGGAAAGTGTCAGAAAAGGGTGTTGTCGCCATTCATGGTTTTGCGGGTGTTTATGACTCTTTTTCTGCATTTTCAACATTTGAAACAGAAGGATTTGAAGTAGGCGGAGCCAATTCTTTGAGAGGCTATAAAGAGACCAATCCACTCGTAGGGTCACGAAAGTTATTATTTAATTTGGAGTACCGGAGAGACTTTTCTAAATGGTTTCAAGGCGTATTATTCTTTGATATTGGAAATGCCGATAATGTATCATTTTCGGATCTGGTTCAAGATTTTAAAACAGGTTCTGGATTCGGGTTCCGCTTCTTTACTGCCGTTGGCCCCATCCGAACAGATATTGCCTGGGGGCAAGATCTTATCATCCACTTTAATATCGGACAGGCCTTCTAGAATCTAATCAAAAAAACGTTCTTGGCCAGGTGTATATCCTTTAGAGGTCCTGTCAATTGAACGGCCTTCTGATAGTTCTTTGTTTTCTTCTAGTATTCCCCTAGTTACAGCGTCTCCATCAATTAATGCATCTATTTTACTACTAATTTCTTTTAAAAATGCATCTTCACTACCTGATTCAACTTTTGTAACAGGAGCGACTTTTGGACCTGAATTTTCTACATTAATAGCTGACATATTGCCCTCCTTATATTTTTCATGTTCCTACTAAGTTATCGTAATATACAGTGTAAATAATGTATCGATTGTTTATGATACATTGTGTTTTGACAGTAGGTTTACCAAGGTTATTTCAACTGCTTTTTGAGGGTGCATTTTGCCTGATTTGATCGCCACATCTGTTTGATTCAACATGTGGAATCCTTTTTCAAGAAAGTGAATCGTAAAGCCTGATCGGCGTAGAGATTGCCCTATCTTTTCTAAGAAATAGGGATTCTTTTTCAATATTTGGCCCATCTTAGGATAGGGAAGTTTTTGCTGCATCAGTATCATCATTTGGTAATATAAGCGGATATTCGAGGTTATAAGTCCCAGTATAGGTATGGGGTCATGACCATTATTCAGCAATGCCGTCAAAGCCGCCATGGCCTGTGATAGGTTCCGGCCTTTCATCGCTTCTCCAAGGTCGAATAGATTGGCTCCCTTTCCTGCGGTTACAGCCCTCACATCTTTTTGTGTAATATGGCTTCGCGGTGTGATGTAGACCTCTAATTTCTTTATCTCCCTGTCTAAATGGGCCAAATTGGTTCCGCCCACACTCTCTAAGGTTGTTACTGCTTCTCGCTCAATGGTGTTGCCAGATTGCGTAACACGCCCCTGTATCCAATTGAATACTTTTTGCTGCTCCCAGTCTTTAAAAGAAACAAATTCCTGAATATTTGCCACTTTCTTGAGTAGGGCAGAAATTTTCTTTCTTTGGTCCATTTTTTTTCCTGGCAAATATAATACTAAAATATGGCTCCCTAGCTGAATTTGCTCAAAAATAGTTTTAAGCGTTTTAAGTTCTTTGTCTGTGATTGCTTGTGTTAGAAATAAAGGGCCCTTTATAACAATAAGAGATGACCCACCAAAAAGAGTGGGTGTCGATACGAGAGAAAATAAACGGTCTAAATCCACTTTTTCCGGCAACTGTTCAGTATGATACTCACTATATTGTGCCAATAACTTCTGAACTGCCTCATGAACCAAAAAAGCTTCTTCTCCATGATATACAAAAATCTGATTGGTCATTCTACCTTAGGCTATCACTTAGGGTGCATCGCTTGCAATATTAGTGTGGATATCTGGGTGATTGAGGAAGCACACCTTTATCATGTTGCATTTTTATATCCTGAACAATATGATCCAACGTGGGGAAGGCGGGTACCAATCCAAAAGAAGCAGGGCTTGTGACGTGATGATTGAAATGGGGATTTTCTATACAATATCGATCCCAAGCATCCAATTTAATGCGGAATAACTTTGCCAGAAAAAGAACACGTTTGGACGTTATCGTTAGAACGGGCCGTGGTTTAATGTGAAATGCTTTACATAAGGCATCAACAACCATTCTAGCTGTTAACACAGGTCCTCCCAAGATATAGGAAGCGCCTGGGTGGTCGTGATTCAATAAATGGGCCGTAACCGTCGCAATATCTTTGCCATGGGCCATATGCAAATGGGCATTAAAATCAAAAAACCGTATTATCTTTAAGTATTTTATATTGGGCAAAATACCCGAAGAAATATGAGAAAAAGGGTGGGTCTCATCGCCACCCATCACTAATGTTGGATATAGAATGTTAATCCGCTCAAAAAGAGGATGCTGTTGTATCATCTGATACGCTTCATATTTGGACTTAACATATCCCGTACCAAACTCTCCTGCTTCAGGGCTTGGCATATCGTTCTTACCCAAAATACTTTCTGTTGAAAAATAAATAATTTTCCGACACTTATCTGGGTTTAATGCATCCAATAAAACTTTTGTCTTTTCTAAATTAATCAAACGGCCTGGCTCAAGCCCTCCCCAATACGTCGCGATATGAATCACACCATCCATTTCTTTCAGTAAATTTTCATGGGATTCAATGGTTTCCATATTTCCCTCTACCAAGGTGATTTGGGGATATTGTGTTGTATTGAATAAAAATCGTTTAGAATCTCTTGTTAAAAGGTAAAGAGACGTATCCGGTTCTTTTAATAATGCATCTAGCACATAATGACCAATACACCCTGAAGCCCCTGTTATAAATATTTTTCGCTTAGACATAGGGGAGATAGTACCTTGTTTTCGTTACCTTTGCCATACAGCCTCATCACATGTGGTTTCTACGTGAAAAGAATCTGATATTTTTTGGCCTTGTTATAAAAGGTTGTTCGAGAGATGCCCAATGCTTTTGCTGTTTGGCGAACATTGCCTTTTTTCAGCTTTAACGCGGCTTCAATGGCCCTTTTTTCCATTTCATGAAGCGGTTCAATGTTGTCTTGTGCAAGCCATTCCTTTTGGGTAGGTGCTTGTAAAAGAACATGTTCAACATCACCTGGCTGGTACTGCAAAATCATACTGGTGATGGGTTTGCCTTGAGAGAGTATAAGGGCTCTTTGAATCACATTTTCAAGCTCTCTCACATTCCCTTCCCATCTTTGATTGGTTAAATATTCTCCGGCATCAATACTCAAATCCGGGACTTGGACTTCAAATTGTTTGGCATATTTCTCCAACAGATATTGCGCCAAAAGAAGAATATCAGATTTTCGGTCTCTTAAAGCAGGAAGCGTCATCGGAAATACATTTAATCGATAAAATAAATCCAGTCTAAACTTTTTTTGATCCACTAATTTTCGTAGTGTTTGGTTCGTTGCAGCTATAATGCGCACATTCACCTTAACGAGATCACTTCCTCCGACCCGCTCAATTTCTTTGTTCTGTAGCGCACGTAATAATTTGACCTGATTATCCAAAGACAGCTCCCCAACCTCATCCAAGAACAATGTACCGCCTTCTGCAAGCTCAAATTTGCCCAAACGTTTTTCTATAGCACCTGTAAAGGATCCCTTTTCATGACCAAATAATTCTGACTCAACGATATCTTTGGGAATGGCGCCACAATTTAGTGCCACAAAAGGTTTAGACTTACGCCTAGAATGGTCATGAATACTATTGGCCACGAGTTCCTTTCCTGTGCCGCTTTCTCCCTCAATGAGAACGGTGACGTCATTTTCCAAAACCAATCCTATGGCCTTATAAACGGCCCTCATTTGAGGACTATTTCCGATAATCTTCCCATACCCTTGATCTTCATGGCGTTGCTTTTGCAAATATTCAATTTGATTATCCTGTCTGGAAATGAGCTTTTCTTTTTCGGCTGTATATATTTCAAAGGTTAGGAGCCCTAAAAAATCCAATATTTGATCAAAGCGTGATAACTCTGTTGAAATCCCCTCAGAAAGGGTGTCTTCATTTTCCTTCATAAAATTCATTACCGCCGCTTTAAGAGAAAAAATAAGCATGGCAGTGTCTTTATAGGTAAACCCTTTTTGGCGTTGCTCTTTCATCATGTCATGCCAAAGCTTGAATAGGGGGGTTAAGGTTTCTTTGGAGATATCCATCAATACATGATTTTCAAGAGTATGCATTAACTGGATAAGAAACGCTTTAGAGTGTGCCTCAAAGTTCTCATTTTTCACAAAGCTTTCTTTGGAAAAATGAGGGTTTTCGGTCACTTCCTGATACCATCGTTTTAGTATTTCTTCTTGTTTTCCCTTAAACAAAAATAAGGGCTTCAATTGTTGATGAGATGTGTCTGTCATATTTTTCCTCTAATTATGTATAAATTTTTAACACTTTTTCCTGTAAATATCAATGTTATACCCAATCTAGAGAATCATAAACAAGCCCGGACCGAATTTCATACTCTAATGTTGAATCCGAGGCAATAATTGTATACTGGTGATATGACCTGTCACTATTTGGATGAAATGGACCGTTTTAAGATATGCCGAGCCAAAGGTATTTCTCCGCCTACAATAGACCAATTAAGAAATCATTGTTACAAATCACCTTATGACTGCCCAGCATATATTGCGTACTCAAAACGCCTTCGTGAGCAGGGGAAAGAAAGCCGCTAACCTAATACCAATAATGGTCGGGGTTTGTGGCCTTCCGCCTGGGAATCTTTATTTTTTTATACTTACGGTTTGTTTGGATAAAGAATGAAATCGCCAACAAAAGCATTATTAGAATTCTTTACCTCCACCAAAACAGTTTTATCGATGTCCGAAGGATCCATGTCGGGCACATTAAGAGCCACGCTGTATGTTTCATTAGTTCCATCATTATCAGCATCAAATTCAATTTCTATAATAAATGTGACTGACTTTGTTGAATCTGACGTGTCTATAATAGTACCAGTAACGATTTCTAAACGAAAATCAGGTTGATGAAAAATATACGTAACGTTTAAATCTGAGATAGTCTTCCTGAACACCTGATCAGAAATTGCCGTGACCGCATATTTATAATGGCCTGTCATATTTCCGAACCCGTCTTGAATGTATATTTCACTCTCTGTCACCCCGGAGATCTTTGTATCATGAGTATAAACCCACTCTTTGTACTTGGAACTTTCGCCAAATGTATACAGTTCAAAATTAGCATCAGCCCCATCGAAAGTTTTGTATGATGCTGAAGTACCACTTAACTTAGCATTAAAATCTGTATCATACCTTGGGAAGTCTGTATTAAAAATAGCCTGGAATGCCTTCTTTACAGCATCTAAAAGGGTGCCTATCTCTGTGTAATTTAATTCATCTGTAATAATAAAATCAATCTCCACTTTAATAGTTGGATCTCTTTTTAATGATACAGTAATCGTGGCATCACCTTCGCTCACTCCCAGCACTGAGCCGTATTCATCTATGGTTGCAATGCCATCATCCGATGAAATCCAGCTAAATATTTCACCTATTTTATCTGCGGAATAAATATTCCCTGGGTTTAAAGAAAATATTGTTCCAACTTGAATAGGCATTTTTCCTTCAATTTTGAGTTGTTCCAAAATTACAAAATCAGAAGAATCCACAAATTTAATTTTAAACTCATGAGTTTCCATAAGGTTATTATTCGCATGGGTCTGCACTGTTACCTTAAAGGTCCCCACATGCTGAGAAGTAAATACTCGTTCAAGAGCTGAATTTTCTTCCTTAAGGGTCAAAACTGTATCGTCAAAAATCCATTTAATGGTGTGATAGTCCAGATTTTGGGAACCCGTGCTTAATCTAATTTCACCGCCAATTGCTGCAACACCACTAATTGGAAACATATTATATTTAAATACTTCATCTATAATTTGCCCTACCTGGGTTTTAACTTCTTTTTCTGTAGAACCACAGCCTGCGATCATTGCGATTGATATTATTAATATCGAACATCCTAACATTACCTTAAACTTACTTAACAATTGAAACATGGGTTGACCCCTCCATAAATTTTTTTATCCGTAGAATTTAGATATAAATCTACCGACAATATATATATCGAACGTTTTTCAAAATAATTTCACTTAATTGCATTGAAATTTTCTTGTAGTACCCAAGGAAGAATGAAAGAAAGAGGTAAAAAGAAGAGTAGAAAAGTCTGGTGCATTATGACATAGGCATCTCCTCAAAGTAAAGGGAAGATTTGATTGAGGTGAGTGTTTCAGAAAGAGCAATTTCTTGGTTG
>JABSQL010000484.1 GCA_013215865.1 Candidatus Margulisiibacteriota bacterium | reverse complement strand
GCATTGCTTGCACTTATATCGTTGCCTCCCCATCGCTTTTCCGTTCTTGTAATAGCTTGTTTCTTGGCATTTTGGACAGTTCATATAACAGCTCCTTTTTGCTTCTATTATAATACACTATATTATTTTAGCAATCCCAAATATTTCACAAAAACGTATTGAAGTTTTCTTGTTAGGCCAGAAAAGTATTGTTTTTAGTTCAATCTTACCGTAAACTTTTGCATACCGTTTTGGGCGATTAGCTCAGTTGGGAGAGCACTTGCCTTACAATCCGGCTTGAATTATTTGCTCACTTCCATTTTGAACGATTTAGCCAAAAAATAAGCCAAAAGTTGAGGGAATTGAGATTATACAATCTTGTATAAGGCTGGTAAAATCACCTTATGTCCATACAGTCCAATAAAAACAAAAAGCTCGTTGAGGAAGTTGGATTATGAGCGAATCAAAGGTTCTCATTTATCAAAACGATAACGGTGACATAAAACTAGATGTCCGCTTTGAGAAGGAAACGGTTTGGTTAACGATCGATCATATAGCGACATTGTTTAAAAAATCACGTTCTACAGTTAATGAACATATCCTCAATGTTTATAATGAAGGAGAATTAGAAAAAGAAACGTGTATGAGAAAAATCGGAATTTCCGATTTTTCTACCAAACCAACAAACTATTACAACCTAGATGTCATTATATCTGTGGGCTACCGTGTCAAATCCAAACAAGGTACTCAGTTTCGTATTTGGGCCACCCAACGTCTTCGAGACTATATTATCAAAGGCTTTGCGCTAAACGATGACCGATTCAAGACCGGCCAAGCGATGACCTACTTTGATGAACTGCAAGACCGTATCAGAGAGATTCGACTATCTGAACGGTTTTTCTACCAAAAAATTAAAGATATCTACACAACCAGCATCGATTACGACTCTAAAGATAAGAAAACGATGACCTTTTTCAAAATTGTTCAAAATAAACTCCTATGGGCTATCAGCAAAAAAACGGCGGCGGAGTTGGTCCATCACCGTGTCGATGCCACATTACCCCTAATGGGTATGCAATCTCTAGATAAAAAAGGGAATAAGTCGCTCCAAAAAAAAGACACATCTATTGCTAAAAACTACCTTGCAGAAGACGAAATCAAGCTTTTGGGACTCTTGGTTGAACAATATTTGGCGTTTGCTGAAACCATGGCACAACAACAAACGCCGATGACCATGAAAGATTGGGCTTCTCGTTTAGATGCCATTATCCAACTTAATGGAAAAGAACTGCTAACACATGCCGGTAAAATCAGTCATGAATTGGCTGAAAAAAAAGCCGAATTAGAGTATAAGCGGTTTAAGAAGTTATCACAGAAAAAAGAAAGCGCAAAAAATCTCGACGAACTGGCCAATGATATTAAGAGACTCAAGAAAAAACCATGAAAAACAGTGTCAGAAGGACTGCTAATTTAAAACAGACAATCATATAGATGCTTGTAAAGCAACAGGAACAAAGAGAGTTCAACCATGAAAGGCATATTGATAAAAGAATACCATTATCTGTCTATATTTAGCAATCCCAATTTTTCTAATTGGACACGTTTTTGTTTTTTTATTTGCAATTCAGGGTCAAAAACCATGCAGTTTTCTATGATGTATACATAAGTATTGCTTTTATTTCTGACATACCGTAAAGTTGGCATTACAGATCACCTCAAGGAGTATAGCATCATGAAAAGTATAAATAAGCCAAAAACATTTCATGAATCAGTCCGAAAAAGGTGGTTTTTGTAGCTAATCGGGCGATTAGCTCAGTTGGGAGAGCACTTGCCTTACAAGCAAGGGGTCGCTGGTTCAAGCCCAGCATCGCCCACCAAAATTTGAGGTCAAATATCGGTGTCGCACAATTTGCATAAAAACGCTTTCTAACAATTCTCTAACACTTTTGCTAGAAAGTTGAGCTGCAAGTGTGATTTATAGAATTTGGAAGGAAGAGTATTTTGTATCAATACGGAAGTGAAGCAACTGCTTCCTGAATATGTTCAGGGGAGAGATAAGCATAAATCATCGTGGTGCTTATCTTAGAGTGCCCCAAAAGGTCTCTTATGATTCTTAAGCTTACCCCCCTCATTACTAAGTGGGATGCATAGGTATGCCTCATAGTGTGAATGGAGGCCCCTTTTACATCAGCCTTTGTTAACTGACCCAATGTGGCTTAATTGTCCTTGGTAGATCACTGGGATGAGCAAGACATTTTCTGGGAAGTAGTCTTTTCCTTGTTGATTGGCAAAGCCTGCTTTTTGGATGTCTTTCATTGGGAACCCTTTTGAAAGAAGACTGTCTATGTGACCGGCATGAGAAGGAACTACTCTCATCGACTCTATTACGGCATCGCTATGTTTTCGGATATTCCTGAGGTAATTAAGAAGGCTCATTTTCTGGCTATCTACCCAAATCTCTTTATTAAGATTGGTTTGGGAGTGGTTCTTTAGAATGGTGAAGGCTGAAACTTTAATTTCCTGGATTAGGGTTGGGGAAGGTGATTGAATATTCCGCGTAACATCAATATTATATTTATTAGACAGATACTGGATGGCTGCTTTCGTACCGAGATGTTTGAAGGTTTGTGTGAACGATAACACATCTCCCTTACAATGACATTGAAAGCATTTCCAATGCTGAACTATATTAATTTGAGATTTTAACTCTTGGATATCGTTCATTTCATTTCTTGCTTTGGAACAATCGATATATCGATTGTCTGATATGTTTCGGTCATCGTGTCGTCCTTTTAATATGAATGTGCTATTTACACTCTCTGCATGTTTTGTGCCAAATGGGTTTTGTGGTTGGATATGGTTTGGAATTCGGTTAATTTCGTCATTATGACGAAATGTGACGAAGAGGAAAACTAATTATGTACGGAAATAAATGAGCTTAAATCCTATTTTTTTTGCCATTCCAGCCAAAGGGTATATGATCAATAGTATGGAAGAAAACCCTGTAAATAATGAGATTGAAAAATTTATCGAATTCTTGGGTACATCGCTTCAAAGAGTAGACAACTTGGCTTTCTCTGAAGGACAGAATAATGACCAACAACTTTTGACCTATAAGAAAATTTTATTAATGAGTTTTATTGATTGTATGGCAAAAACAATATATCCAAGCCACAAAAACAGAAAAAGATTTACAAGTTTTATGAGTAACTTTACTGACTGGGATGAAAGTGATCAAGATAGGGTAAGCTTGCTGCATTTAAGGGAGTGCTTAAATCAGAACCCTGAGCCCAAGTGGAGTGACTTAAGACAATATGTGAACGAATTATTTGGGTGTTGGGATTCTTCAAGCCTTATTCCAATAGACGAGGATCCTAAATGGGAAGATATTCAAAAATGCAGTCCAAATTCATCTGAGGATGCTATTTTTAAAGTTAATAACAAACCAATATCGCTTGAACAACTAAAACATAAAAATTTAATTTACTTGAACCGATGTAATCTTGTGCATGAATTTAGAGAAGCTGGTCAAGGAAGAGACACGAATCAAGATAAAATACACTACAGACATACATTACAAGCTGAGAATCCATGGGACCTAATTTATCCATATGGCTTTTTCAAAACCCAGTGTGATTATGCTATAGAAAATCTTCAGACATATTATAAAGAAAACCGTTTAGACCCTTATAAAGTATTTAATTTTGGGGCTTTTTGGATCAGTGAATTAAACTTGTAAATAATTGGCATGTGTTAATTTTTATATCCTACATACTGATTGAAAAAATATAAGAACTACGCAAATGGTTGCATTTGCCCATAAAGTGCACATTCACGCAAACGGGGTTTGCATTGTGGTTGAGGCCAAATGATGACGTTTATATTCAAATTATGTAGGGAATAACCTCTTTTAGGAGGAAATATCATGAATGATGATTTTGTTAAAGAAATTTCTTGCTCTCTAAGGGGTATAGATTCACAGCTGGCTGGAGTTATTACTCAAATAAAGGTTCTAAATGAAAGAACAAAAGAATTAAGTGAGAATTTTTCAAAAAGGATGGACTAAATAAAATGATACATGTTAATCAAACTGATAAATTAATAGAGTTAGCTAAAGCAATCCGAGATTCTGCTGTTAGAATGGATGGTTTTATCGAGCAAAAAAATATCCCTAAATTAGCTTCATGTGTGACAAATATAAATGGCAGTATTCAGGAATGGACTAAAAAATACAATGAATATCTTAAAAATCCTACAATTAAAAATGGAGAACGGGATATTGATCCATAGGAGTAAATATTGTAATAGGAGATATCTGAAAAGCTCGTAGCTCCTCCACCATTCCCCAAACCCCACCCCAATGTTAAAATACCCCAACGACCATGATGGGAAAATCCAAATTAACAAAGTATTGCCAGATATACTTCTCAGAGATAACAAGGACCAAGAATGAAAATAGTTTTGGATGAAGACCAAATCATTTCAAAAATTATTTATATCCGAGGCAAAAAGGCTATTCTAGATAGAGACTTGTCTAATCTATATCAGATTGATACTCGCGCTTTAAATCAAGCTGTTAAAAGAAACATTAACCGATTTCCAGATGATTTTCTTTTTCACTTAACAGAATCGGAATGGAATTCTTTAAGATCACAAAATGTGATCTTAGATAATCGAAGAGGAACGCACCCTAAATATTTACCCTATGCTTTTACAGAGCATGGTGTTCTTATGACATCCAACATTCTTAAAAGCAAAACTGCCATTGATGTTAGCATTCAGATAGTTCGTACATTTGTAAAGCTACGGGACATGGTGTCGCTAAACAAAGATTTGAAAGAAAAAATTGAACATATGGAAAGGAAATATGATCAGCAATTTAGAGTTGTTTTTGAGGCAGTCAAGCATATAGTCAACCCTGACAGAAGCAAAATAAAAATTGGCTTCTTAACGGACAATGACTGAAAATTGTAGCAGCTCCTCTCATTATGCTAAAATACTGCCATGCCTATGATGGGAAAATCCAATTTAACAAAATATGACAAGGCCTTCCTCTGGAAATTAATGGCCATTTCTGGCGTGTGCTGGATTCGCATGAAAATACATTTTACCTTTTATAAGCCCCAGCAAATGCCCCGCTTGTTAAGAGAGACTGCGTTTTGGCATGTATCGGGTTTTTAGCATAGTATTGCTGACATTATTAGGGATTAAATCAATCTTGTATTTCGGTATAAATGTTTGGTCCGTTATCTGAGTATCCAATATTCTATCAATACGAAGTGCTCTAATATCCTCTGTGTTATGTTTTAAAGAATGTAAAAGCAAATTACCTTCTGACGTTTCATTGAGAGAATAGGGCTCTATAAGATATGTTTTTTCAATATTACCCTTTTTACGATAATGCAACCTGATACATAAATGATTTGATGCTGCAAAACGTACCTTATCCAAGATGCCTAATTCTTTTGACTTATGTGCATAGTTTCTCAAATTAATAGGCGCATCTGGCATACTCGAACCTTGTTGGGGAGGAAAATGCTCTAGAGGGACAGCCACTTTACTCTCTGGGTTATATAGCCAATTGAAAAACGTTGGAAGTTCGTCCCAAAAAGAATTAAATGGAGGTAATGCTTGTAGTTGATGGCTAAGTTGTTGTTTCCAGCCAGCAACACACTCTTCCTTGTGGGACTCTATTGCTTTATAAGTTGGTATACTGATACCTTTAAATTCACATTTTTTCCTGAGGATTCTTTTTACATCAAATGCTATTTTTTCAGATTCAGGCCGTCGATAAAAATTGATGACATCGTATAAATCACGTGGCCTCGTACGTTCTCCTAAGGCACGAGTTTTCTCTGCAAAGACTTCTGCATAATTGTAGCAATGAATATGAATGCCTGATTTCGGCGCATCCGAATAATTATGTGTGACAGCATTAAGCACAACAGGTTCCACAATGACTTCATCCACAGATAAATCCAGCTTGATCCGAGGCATCTGTCTAGGAGAACTAGGGGAGACTGGCCCTCGATAGAATAGCCTTCCTTGGCATGATGAAACGCCTCGAGAATTTGGATATACATCAAACATCATGCGATCAACTGGAAGATCAATTCCTGCCTCTTCATATATCCATTCGCTTATATCAGCAAAAACCTTTTGTAAATATTGCTGATCAATATGGGAAGAATATCTAAGTGTAAAATCCAAATCTTCTGAGAAACGATATGTATCGAAATAGCACTTTTTAAGACAGGTTCCTCCCTTAAAAACCCAAGTCTTTCCTATCTCGTGTTGATGAATCCCAGCTAAAATCCATCCAAGTAAATAATCCTTTTCAATCACATGGGCTTCTAAATTAGTGATCGTTGCAAGTTCACGAATCTCATTTTTATGAATCATATTATTTTCCTTAGACCTTCAGGTACAAACAAATGCCATCGTGTAACTAAATTAGCTTTTTTTATTTCTGGGTCAAGGTATGAGTAACCTTTTGTAATATGTAAATGACTTAATTTTGTAAGTTTGTGACTATTTCCTAGAAGACATTCAGCAATATAACCCAAACGCTTGAATACCGTACCATTCTTCATTTGTTTTGCATAACTGATCAATAAGTCTGCATCATAATGGTTACTTTTCAGGTACTCTTTAATGCAATCTATAACATGATGGATACCTCCCCCAACCTGAGGATTATGAAGCATATCAATGATCGTTTTGTGGGGATCAGAAATTTGGATTTTTCTATCATTTCTCCAAACTGTTTTTGTTCCAAACATAAGGTTCGTGCTTATTTTTCCAAGAAAAAAAGAGATATTGTGTACGTCTATCATTTTCTTAACGAGAGAACGTGTTGTAAGCACACAGATACTTCTAAATATTTGCTCTGTTAAATCCCAATACTCTGCTGCTGACCATCCTCCGATATAGCAAGGCGAAAATAGCTCAGGAACAGTAATCCATGCATCCTCTAATGCCTGGTCTGTATTTATAGCTTCAATCGGAACTCTGGCATATAAACCTCGCCGTATACGCGTCAGCCAACCTTGTTTGGTCCAACGAGCAAGTATTTTAGCTGTGTCAGTGCGGGAGGCCCCTAGTACACTTGCTGCCACTTCTACAGTAAATATAATACCTACTTCTCTTAATAATTTTCCTAATTCTTCTTTTGGTCTTCTCATAACTATATCTTAACCTTAATAGTTCACTATAGTAGTATACTACAATACTTATAATATACTAATTTAAGAAATAAGTATATCACAACATGAGTAGTTCATTATTATAATGAACTACGTATAGTTTAATATGCCTGAAAAAATACAAACCTCAGACAGCTTTAACCAGCCTGGAGAGTTAGAAATATCCGCATATTACAGCAAAATAAAAATTGGTTTCTTAACGGACAATGACTAAAAATTGTAGTCGCATATCTCATTGGGACTGCTAATTTAAAACAGACATTCATATAGATGCTTGTAAAACAACAGGAACAAAGAGAGTTCAACCATGACAGGGCATTTTGAATAGCATCGTGATTTCCGTCTAAATCTGGCCAAGTAATGCCTGATGTTTGCATTTAAGCTCTCAATTTGAGTTGTATATTTTTTTCCGGTTACATGTTTATCTTTTGGGAGCGACTTGTAAATCTTCCACTCGTCCGTAGCATACTGGCCCACTGAATATGTTTTGAGCTGCTCAATTAGTTTTTTGTAGGCCTTTCTGCCTCGGCTTCCAATAGATTTAGCGCCATTAACTTTGTCTCTAAGCTTGCGCCACGTTTATGAGATTGTGTGAAATGACATCCACATTTTTTACATTTGTAGCGCTGCTTATTATATTTGATTCCATTCTTAACATAATGGTCTGAAAGGCATTTTGATAAAAGAATACCATTATCTGTCTATATTTAGCAATCCCCGCTTTTTTTAGCTTGCCGTGCCCAGTTCATCCGCTTTTGAATCTCCCGTTCGAAGCCAATGGCTTTGGGTTTGTAAAACTGTTCGGCATTGTCCCAGTAGTCTTGAGAGACCATGCTATACGGATAATCGTGTGGGTATTTGTAATGTTTGTCACTTTTTTCGGATGCCATGGCCTGAGACTGTCGTGTGCGTAAGTAGTGCGGTACCGGCTGCGTGTCGCCTTGTTTGATCCGATCCAGCGCGGCATCGATGGCCACATAAGCGGCATTACTTTTGGGCGCGGTTGCT
>JABSQL010000483.1 GCA_013215865.1 Candidatus Margulisiibacteriota bacterium | reverse complement strand
AGTTAGTCTTCTTATTGGAAACGGGGATATCCGTTGCTTGAATAGGTTCTATTTTTTCTTTTTTGTCTTTCATTCCAGGACACAGTATATAATGGTTTTGCTTTAGTGAGAATTCTGATCTATATTAGTTGGAAAAGTATATCTGGATGTTATAGTTAGAACCGTATATTTTTACTCAACCTGAGAAAGGAATATTGTAAATGAATCGTTCTGAAGAATTCACTCCATTTCAAAATAAAGAAGTAGAAGATGTGTTTAATAGCTACCCCCTAAAGATTAGAGAAAAATTGTTACTGTTACGGGAATTGATTTTTAATACAGCATCAAGCCTATCTGAAGTGGGTCCATTGGAAGAGGCTTTACGCTGGGAAGTACCGAGCTACATGACCACCTCCACAAAAAGTGGCAGCATGATTAGAGTTCATCATAGTCCAGATAAGCCCTTTGATTTTGCGATGTATTTTTTATGTAATACAACACTCGTTAAGACTTTTAAATCTCTTTATCCTAAGGTTTTTCGGTTTGGAGGAAATCGTTCGATAGAATTTATGCTCTCTGATACACTTCTTATTGATCAGTTGAAAGTATGTATCAAAATAGCACTCACATATAATCTTAACAAAAAAGAGGTTGAAAAATGAACAGAGCTATTAAAGGTCAATGTCTTTGCGGTTATATCAAATATAAATATCTAGGACCAACAGGAAAAATAGTGCATTGTCATTGTTCAAAGTGCAGAAAGTGGCACGGATCCCCTTATCGATCTAGAATTGTCATTAGAAGAGATGGGTTTAAATGGATTTCTGGGGAAGATCATCTTTCCTTCTATGATTCATCTGAGAATGTTACGAAGTCTTTTTGCAAACATTGTGGATCGAACCTAGTAAGCTTCTACAAAAATAACAATACTATCTTGGGACTTCCTTTAGGGGGAATAGAGGGTGATTTGAACGACATCGAACAAATCCATATTCTTACAAAGTACAAAGCACTCTGGTATCAGATCTCTGATAATTATGAGCAATATGCCGAACTTCCTGTTGATCCATCAATTATCCGTAAGATAGTAGAGTAAATAATGACAACTATATACGTTGCAGATGCATTTATTACTGACAAACCATTTTCTGGAAACCCCGCTGGGATTTGCATATTAGAAAGCTGGAAGCATAACTCTTGGATGCAGCAAGTGGCAGCAGAAATGAAACATTCTGAAACAGCCTTTGTTGTTAAAAATGAAGAAGGGTTTAGCCTTCGATATTTTACCCCAACGATAGAAATTCCTTTATGTGGACATGCAACCTTAGCTTCTGCCTTTATTTTGTGGGATGAGCATATTGTTCCTGCTACTGAAAATATTGTGTTTTTTGCGAAAGGCGGAACTCTCAACATTACCAAAGAAAAAGATACCATACACATGGATTTTCCAATTTCTGAATCTACTTCTGTTAAAGAGATTGACACCAATACTCTAGATAAATTAAAGATTAATGCAAGTTCAGTATATCAATCTAATAATGATTTTGTTTATGCATTGGAGACTGAAGAAGAGTTAAAAAGCTACAAACCAGATTTTTCAGTAATCAAATCCCTACCCCATCGAATGACTATTATTACGGCACAGTCTTCTCAAACTGGTATTGATTTTGTTTCCCGTGTTTTTGCGCCTAATGCAGGAATAGATGAGGATCCTGCAACCGGGGTTGCCCACTGTATATTAGGGCCACTATGGGCAGAAAGACTAAAGAAGTCAAAATTAAAAGCCTTTCAAGCCTCTCAAAGGGGTGCTCATGTTGAGCTTGAGATTCAAGATAATCGTATTCAGTTATCTGGTAAAGTTAAAAAAGTGCTTAAAGGTACCTTTTATGGGTAAGAGACTCAGAATATCCATATTAATTTAGATTATTTCTGACTGATTCGAACTAGAATTGCATTTCTCCAAAGGTGAATAATGCATATAGGAATGCTAAGCCACTTTTTCTTGTGGTGTTCGTTGATAAATTAGAAAACAGGGCGCATAAACTGGCGTTCTATTTTCTTAATACATTTTGTAGACTTTGAATATTCCCATGCAGCTAAACATTCTTCATCCGTTTTGCTTTTTATTCTATACTCTTCATATTTTGCTAGAGAGGGAAAGCTGAATATAGCAATTGCTTGATAATTTTTGCCTTCATGCGGCAGAAAATACCCATGATGAGTTCCTCCAAACTTATTGACTAATGGAATCCACAAACGGCCATATTCTTCGAATTCTTTAATTTTAGCAGGATCAATTTCATAGCTAAGATAACACGTAATCATAAAAACCCTCCATCTGAAAACCGGTTCCCGATCCAGGTGTAGGATGATATCATTAATTCAAAAATAAGTTAACGAGGGCTTTATGAGATACATGGTTATAGAATCAAGAGAACCCCAAAATATAAATGCATTCTATGAAAGATTTGATAAAAGAGGGCGAATGCTTCCTTCTGGACTAAAATATATTGATTCCTGGCGCTCATTAGCTCTTCAGACATGTTAGAAGATTCATCATGACTAGAGCAAACAAATGGTCAGAATCTGAAGTCCATGTTTTGGGTTATCCAAGGCACATATACAGACCAATAGCTAACAAAGCATTGCAGCGGAGAAGCTGTTGATGCGGGGTGTTAGGCAAGTGTGACCATGATCGAAATTAAGTGCCCACAAGATTTGATGCGTTTACGTCGCCTTTCTCTGGAGGCGCAAGGTTTGCTACAGGCTCAGCCCTTTGGGCGTGGATTGGCAGGGGCACGTAAAGCGATTAACCATATCGGTTATGTACAGATCGACACCATATCGGTGGTAGAACGGGTTCTGTCGCACGGGTAGGCATAAAGTGGTAAGATACAGGAAAAGACAGTGGGGGAATCAGTGAAAATGAAGATCAATCGAAAACATAAAAAGCGATTCAAAGGATACAAATATCCAGCAGAGATCATAATGCATGCAGTGTATATGTATTGCCGATTCGCATTGAGCTACAGAGACATCGAAGAGATATTAAAGAATAGAGGCTTGAAAACAATAGATCATGCGACGCTCAATCGGTGGGTGATAACGTTCTCGGTGGTACTGGAATCAGAGTTTAGGAAACGGAAAAAACAAGTGGGGAGAAGCTGGCGAATGGACGAGACTTACATCAAAGTGAATGGGAAATGGAAATATCTGTATCGAGCTGTTGATACGGATGGAAACACCATCGATTTTCTTCTCCGAGCCAAGAGAAACAAACTGGCTGCAAAACGATTTTTCAAGAAAGCAATCACCTATAATGGCGAACCTGAGAAGATCAACATTGATAAAAGCGGATCTAACACCGCAGGTATTAAAGCCTTCAACAAGGAAAATAAAACTGACATCGAAATTCGGCAAAACAAATATCTAAACAACCGTATCGAAGGAGATCATCGATTTATCAAACGAATCACTCGCCCTATGTTGGGCTTCAAATCATTTAACTCAGCTAAACACACGATTTCAGGAATTGAAATGGTTCATATGATCAGAAAAGGACAGCTCATAAATATTGACCCTAAACAGACATGTTACGGGCAATTTATGTCTTTATTAGCCGCCTAAAAGAGAGGGTGTTTTGCTCATTTACCGGCTTTTCTTGCGGAATTATTGAGTCGCTTTTTTTAATGCGACAGAACCACAATTTCTACATGGGGTATCTTACCAGTTTTGTTTTTTAATTATTATCTACATCTCGCTGTAAGAAATGATTATTCGTTAATATTAGACTTCTCGCATGAGCCATTACATACTATGTCTTAAATAAAATAATAAACAAAAACAGGTTCTTTGGCAGTGTAAAATATTTTGTGGTGTGACACGAAGTCGATAAAAGGAGGTGTTACGAGATTAACCATTTATGCTACTGGATGAAAAGAAAAAGGCATCATGAAAAAAAAGTATTCACAATTTAATCAATACGAAGACCTTCATCGTTTAATTAGCCCCTTCTAGGAATGAAGTATTATTAATGTCGGACTATAATGAACGGAGCTTTGATGGAAGGTATTTTGGGGTGGTTTTAGGGGAGGAAACAATCCATCAAGAAGTTTGGGTACTGTAGTACCCAAGGAAGAATGAAAGAAAGAGGTAAAAAGAAGAGTAGAAAAGTCTGGTGCATTATGACATAGGCATCTCCTCAAAGTAAAGGGAAGATTTGATTGAGGTGAGTGTTTCAGAAAGAGCAATTT
>JABSQL010000482.1 GCA_013215865.1 Candidatus Margulisiibacteriota bacterium | reverse complement strand
GAACCAATAATTAGACACCAAATCCTCAAGAATTAGAAACAAACATCACCTCCCTAAGCACCTGGAGGGGTGACTTGTAATTTAATGAGCCATGAGTCCTTGGTGAAGGGAAAATTAAAGGTTTGGTTATGATTCTGGATATAATATGTTCTAACATCCTCTACCAACGCGCACCACCCATTTTTGAGGCTAAAACAGCCAAACATCCCTCTTCAAATAATCATCAACAATTTGATTTTCTACAAATTTTCTACAAATTATAAAAATTATTTGGCGATTTACTGTAAATAATTTGAAAAAGGCAACGCTTTAATCGCTTGGTGTTTATGTTCTGGTGTTAGATGTGAATAGATCAGGGTTGTACCTATATCCGCATGACCTAATAAAATCTCTGATGGTTCTCAAACTAACACCACCCATGGCTAAATGAGAGGCATAGGTATGCCGCATCGTATGAATGCATGCATCACTAATGGACGCTCTCTCTAGTAGTCTTGCAAAAGACTTTTTAAAACTGCCAATCTTCCGACCATCTTCATGGCAAAAAAGATACTCCATTTGCACTGATGATCTCAGATAAGTTGCCATAATATTTGGTTGGACCCAATACTTTACATATGTGTGCAATTTATTTATCAGTTGAACAGGGATTGGGATATCTCTATCTTTTTTTGATTTTGTTTCAAAATCCTTTCTGTTGCGTATATGAAGGACATTATTCTCTAAATCAATATCGCTGACCCGCAAATTTAACATTTCACTCATCCTCATACCGGTATTGATTCCGATAAGAAAAAATCTTTCAATATATAGGTTCGAAGTATTTAATAATCTGTCGATTTCATCAATTGAAAAAAAGCGAATCCGCCCCCTATTTTCATTTAGCATTGATACGTCTTCGCTTGGGTTATCTTGTATAAATTTCCACTTTAATGCTTTCTTAAAGCACTGCTTGATATACACCAAATCTCTGTTGATCGTACTATTCGATAAAAATTATCCCATCATGGGAGAAAACGGCAAAATCACCTATTTGTTTGGGGCAACCCTTCCTTCTATTGTGTGTTCTCCGTTATATCCCAGTGATATTGAATTTCAGTCTGGAGAGGTGATTGTTGATATTCATGTGGGAGACACACTGAGATGGAAAATATCACCGGCTACACATGGCCCGAAAGGACAGAAAACGCCGCATATCATTATTAAGCCCACAGATGTGGGACTCAAAACAGCGGCTGTCATTACCACTGATCGAAGACGATACTATATTAAGCTCATTTCACGAACAGGGGATTTTAACCCTCTTATGGGGTTTGAATATCCGGAAATAATATCTCAAGAGTGGAAAACGTATTTCCAAACCCAAAAACAAGCTCAAAAACACAATACCCTCCCCGAAACAGGCGAACAGTTTTCAAACTTGGATTTCAATTACAAAATAGAGGGTACCTCACCCTGGAAGCCGGTGCGAGTATACAATAATGGCGTCAAAACCATTATCCAAATGCCGAACCGAATGTCTCAAACGGAGGCGCCTGTACTCATGGTTTTGGGGGCTAAAGATAAAGAACAAATGGTGAATTACAGATTGATTGATGACCGATTCATTGTGGATCAAGTCTTTGATAAGGCCATATTAGTTTCAGGAGTGGGTAACCACCAAAAACGGATCATCATTACCAAAAAAAGGGTGAACCCCTCATGAAGGTTTCTTGGTTTCTTCTATTGGTACTCTGTTTATGTCTTTCGGGGTGCCAGGACTTGTCATCTGATATGCTGGTTTCTATTGAAACTGCCTATATTTCTGAGATGGATGCCACAAATATTTCTAAGCGCTTTGCTTCTATTATTTTAGAGCGATATCTGCCCGGGGAAACATCACTATACCTATACCGAAAAGATGCGCCATTTGGAAAGGCATTGGAATATTCTTTGAGGGTGAAGGGGTATCCTATTAGCATCGTTGAGGACTTTGAAATTATAGATAATCCTCCTTCTTTTATGGTGACTTATGAAGTGTCTGATTTAGAAGAAACTTGGGTACTCATTCGGGTACAAGTGGGTCCTGATTTCATGTTTGGCAGAGTGTATACAAGAAATGGAGAAAGTTTAACTCCCAAAAGCAATTTCACTATTAGGGAAAAGAGCGATGAAAGATAATTTGCCTCTTGGATTATTAACCAAGCCCAAGGGTGAGTACATAAAAAGGCTCAACAAACTCCCCTTGGTTATCGTGTTTGTGATATTGGTAGTGGTGATCGCTTCTTTGGGATATACAATCTTCAAAAGAGGACATCAGGTTCAAAATAAGGACACGCAGGTATATAGTGCGAATCATTCAAATATGTCCGTACAAGCCATCATTGAAGGAAGGCCGGATGGCGTTATTGCACCGATTGAAGATTCTGTAGTGAAACAGCCATTCCTAAAAATTGAACCGCCTTCCATGACGTTCAATACTCTAAGCCCCTCCCCAAACTATAGTGAATCAAGGTTATATGAAAAAGAGTCACCATCTATGCTAATTAAAGATGAGATGGCTGAGGTTTCAGAAAGGAAACGGGCGATATATGAAGAGGCTCTACACTCTAACACCAAGATTGATACAGGCCATCATCAGTCTCAACCGTCAGATGCTTCAAATATACAAACCCCGCCTCAAGATGGGCTTTCTCGGTTTTCTAATACAATCAGACAACTATCGAATTTGAAGCCTGGGGACCCAGACCCCAACAAACAGGGTCATAAAAATACCTTTCTTGGTAGTGATAAAGATGGAGAAATGATTAATAACCGGATATTTCCGGTATCTCCTTATGAAATAAAGGCAGGAACCATTTTGCCTGCCATCATGATCACGGGAATTAACTCAGACTTGCCGGGTCAAATTACGGCTCAGTTATCCCAACACGTATATGACACGGCTACAGGAAAGTATTTGTTACTTCCCCAAGGCTCCAAGCTCATAGGTCTCTATGATAGTCATGTATCTCATGGTCAAAAACGGGTGTTGGTTGCGTGGAATCGGATCATATTACCGGATGCGTCCAGTATTCATCTGGGTGTGATGGCTGGTTCTGATGCCATTGGGCGAGCAGGGTTTAGGGACAAGGTAAATAGTCATACCTTCAAGATATTTGGGAATGCGTTTATGTTAAGTCTTTTGAGTGCAGGGGTACAGATGTCTCAAGGATCAGATCAAGGAGTGGGACTGGCATCTTCTGCTAGAGAGGAGATTTCAGCCGCTATCGGCCAGCAGATGGGTGAAGTGGGGATGGAGATGGTGCGTAAAAACATGAACATTCAACCCACCCTTACGATCCGGCCAGGATATCGGTTTAATGTGATGGTGAATAGGGATATGGTGTTTAAAAGTGAATATGCATCCGATCGATAGTAAAAGTCTATTTTGTTGTAATTTAGTTAAATATATTATATTATGTTAGATCTATTTATAAGTAATATATATATCACTAACTTACAGGGGGCCTTTATGTTTAAAATTATAGCTGGATTAAATAGAAATGGAGAATATGCGGAAAACTTGAAACTTAATCTCTTAAGAGCTATAAAATCTAGTGATTTTAATTTATTAGCATACGTAATTAGTATGGGTGGCGAGAAACATTTCAACGATACTCATGTAATTCAAGCGATTAAATCTTCTTTTTTTACCCCATATTTTGATTCTCAGGATAATTATACCGAGTGTCAAGATTATTTAATTGCACATAAGAAAACACCTTTCAAAGAGATTTTTTTTCAGGACCCTAGTTTAAATGAAAAAGATGCGAAAGTTTTGATATTAATGCTCGTAAGAGCTATAAAAATGAATGATTTTGGATTATTATCATATGCAGTTAGTAAGGGTGGCGAAGATTACTTCAAGAATATTCGTGTAATTCAAGCGATTAAATCTTCTTTTAATACCCCAGATTTTGATTCTCAGGATAATTATACCGAGTGTCATAATTATTTAATTGCACATAAGAAAACACCCTTTGAAAGGATATATAATAAGAAAAATAGGTTACATTTTTTGCTCAATAAAAGATTATATTCAATTGCATTGAGATTAATAAAATCTAATCCTGCAACCGTAAATGTAAACTATAAATATAATGATGGAAACACTCCCCTTCATTTGGCTGTAGATCTACATCTTGATGGTAAAGGAGATGGAAATAAAAAATTGATGAATTTTATATTAGAATTAATTCAACATAACGAATTCCTGCCTACTTATAACAAGAGGGGGATCGACGCTTTTCAAGTCATTATGGACAATTATTATATTCAAAATTATTTTACGAATATGGAAGTAGGATTGATATATTTTGCAATAACTAGTGTAAATTCTAGATGCAAAAGTAGGAATTTTGATCTCTTAACGAATCATATATGTACGCATAATGAACTGATGATGGTGTCAATTAAGGATGGGGGTAAGATAGAAACAAAGGGGATTCCAGGCACTAAATTACCAAAATGCATACCACTATTAATCCTTGGTTATACTTTTATGTATGGACCCGGTGATTAGAAAATACTACATAAATACGATGGTATCTTGAGTTTAATAAAGGGGATTTAAGAAAAGGAAAAAAGGACAGAAAATAAAGGATGGGAAATACAAGGGATATACATGGGTATCGAAAGATTCCAAAGACCAAAAAAGACCTAAAATCACACCTAATCATGGTGCGGGTCTCTGAACACGAAAAAGCATCTTTCAAACAAAAAGCCATTGATTCTGGCGTATCGGTCCCCGAACTCCTACGTGCCTGTGCCCATCACAGAAAACTCTATAGCACCCTAGATTCTCAAGCCATACTCAACCTCCTTAAAGTTAACGCTGACCTGGGAAGATTGGGTGGTCTCCTAAAACTCTGGCTCACCTCTCCAGAAAAGAACCCCCTAAACCACGGCGCTCACACCCTCCTCTCTGATATAAGATCCACTCAAAACCACCTTAAACAATTAATCCTATCTCTATGATTATTCGGGAGGTGAAGAAAAATCAATCTAAAATATCCAGCTTTAAACGGTTATCGGAATATATCCAAGACAAGAAGAATCAGGGTCAAAAAGTGGATCATCTATTTACCGTGAACTGTAAAAGTAGTGATATGGCAAATACAGAAATCACCGCTGTTCAGAATATGAACCAGAGAACCCAAAAGGATAAAACCTATCACCTCATTGTCTCTTTTAGGGAAGGTGAAACACTCTCCTTAGATCAGCTGAAAGATATTGAGGCTTCCATTTGTGAAGGCATTGGATTCAAAGAACATCAACGGGTAGTTGCCACACACTCTGATACCCGAAACTATCACATGCATATGGCCATCAATAAAATTCATCCCCAAACTTTCAACATCAAAGAACCCTATCATGCCCATTACACTTTTTCAGCTCTCTGCTTAGATTTAGAGAAAAAGCATGGTCTTGAACCAGATAACCATCATCCCCATTCCAGAGGCCAAGATAACAATACCCATCAAATAGACTGCTTTTCGGGGATGATTTCCTTTACCTCATGGATACAAGAAAAGGTAAAAGAACCTCTATTGGATCATATCTCCCAACCATCCCCTTCTTGGGAATCTGTGAACAAATTATTGGCAGACTATCATTTGGAATTGAGAAAGAGAGGTAATGGGCTTGTGTTTTCTCATAAATCCCAGCCTTTGTTTGTAAAGGCTAGCTCCATTTCCAGAACATTCTCAAAAAAGAGCTTGGAATCTATATTGGGACATTTTAAAGAATCAGAATTAGAAGGGGTAAATCCAAAAGAGCGTTATCGAAAAGAACCTTTCTATTCAACAGAAAGCAGGAAGCTATACCAGGAGTTTGCTTGCCAAAAACAAGATTACATTCTCAAAAGACGTACTGCTTTCACCTCACTTCGAGATAATGTTAAACAACAAAGACAAACCCTAAAAGAACAATTCAAACAGAAACGATTCCAAATCAAAACAGACCTTTCAATGAACAAACGGTCTAAAAAGGCACTGTATTCTCTCTTGAAAATGGAACAAGTCACAGAACACCAGCATATTTCTGAATCTGCTAAAGAGAAACGGTTCGACATATTACTTCAATACTCTCTAAACTCTTGGCAGGACTTCCTTATCCAACAAGTAGATCAGGGGAATACGGTTGCACACACTATTTTGAAATATAGAAAGGCGCCTCAATCTCCATCGAAACGTGCAAACACGATTAGTTCACACAGAAAAGTAGTAGATGTTGTCTATAAAAACTATAACTACCATATTCACAGGAATGGCGATATCACCTACACCCTATCTTCCGGGGCTTGCTTTCGAGATGAAGGAAAGCAGGTGAGGGTGTCTTCTATTTCTCGACACAACATTGAAGCGGCCCTGCAATTCTCCATTCACAAATATGGGCCCGTATTAACACTTAATGGCACAGATGATTTCAAGAAGCAGGTTCAGGTCATCGCTAAAGAAAAGAAGCTGAATACCCAATTCTTGGGTCTTGATTTAGAACCAAAAACGCCTGACAAGGCCCCTTTGCCAACTAAACCTTCAAAGAATGAGCTGGAAAGATAGTTATGATTGAAGAAATAGACCGGAATCAGAGTAGCAATAAACAAAGATTAACATTTAAACAGATGATTTCTGCATTGATTATCATGATATTCATCATTGTTGTTTCATTATCCACCGCCACCCAGTTCCTGGCCCATACGTTTAACTATCAAGCTGGATTGGGAAAGCCTGCTTACAACAAAGTGTATCTTCCCTGGAAGGTAATCACTTGGAGGAAGGCGTATTATAAAGAGTTCAAGAAGGAATTTGATGCTTCATTTTCTGTTGGGGTGTGTACCTTTGGAGGCTTGATAGCCATCGTATTCTTATTGAAGTTAATGTGGGAAAAGCGGCCCAAAGCTGTTCATGATCTCCATGG
>JABSQL010000481.1 GCA_013215865.1 Candidatus Margulisiibacteriota bacterium | reverse complement strand
GGTGTTCTTTATACACAATTGTACAAGATACATGTATTACCAAAGTGTGCACCAAAAGTAGATACACATTTTAGTCGGAGAGTCAGCAAAGTCTCATTCCAAAAGATTATCATACCCATATAAAAGTCTCAAAAGCGACCCGAAAAATTGCACTGGCTCTGGGGTGTTGGTGTGTGATATTAGTCGGGGCGATTTTCTATTACCAAGTTCAAGTCCACCATCTGAACAGGCAGCTGAAAAGTGAGAGTGTAAATCTAAAACACCTTCAGACTAAAACATTTGGACTGGCTAAGAACTTGCCGCCCGATTTTGGACAAAAGATCAAGGTGCTTTCTAAGGTTCATGAAGACCGACTTCCTATTGAGGAAATCTTGTACAAATTGAACCTCATTGATGTGCCGAGTCTCTATCTTGTAAAGCTTGAAATTAGGCGCCAAAAATTGATCATAGAAGGAGAGATTATTAAGTCAAGAATCTATCCGGATTTTTCAAGTTTCATCAGCAGAATTGAGCAGATTCGGTATGTTGGGAATGTCCACTTTTCGATCAATAGTAGCCCATCTGGATATGCCCCTTTTGTCATCGAAACGGAGTTTAAGAAATGATCAGTAAGAAGTATAGGAAACGGTTTGAAAATGTCCAAAAAAGATGGGGTGTAATCTATAGGGCTGTTATTCAAAAGGCCCAAAAATATGCGGGCCCTGTTTTATCTAGGTTCAATCAATTTTGGCACCGCGTTTCTCCTAAATTGACGGTGAAATGGGTGGTGCTTTTTGGAATTGTGTTGATGGCGTTAATCACTTTTTTCTTTGATAGTATGATTTATGAGCCCAGTCGGAATCAGATTATCGCATTAAATAAACAAATTACATCACTAAATGCGCAAAAACTGACCATCAATAAAGAGCTTATTGATCAATCTAAATTGTTTACGAAAGTGGTCTTAAAGGCAAAAGATGTGAATAAGTCTAAAGAATTATTTAAGTCCCTTAGTCGAACAGATGTCATTAATTTATGCATGGAAAAACTCAATGACTATAACATGGAGCTGGTATATCTTAAAACAAATATGATGCAAAATTATGGCGGAACCCAACTCAAAAAAATGACCATTGAACTGGTTTTGGCAGGGGGCTATTTTTCACTTCTTCAGTATTTGGATAATCTGAACCAGCAAACCATCTGGATCAATCATCAAGATGTTACACTGACCAAAATTAGTGACGAAATGCCGTTAACGTTTACGTCTGTGATGGACATATACTTTTTTTAGGGGGTTAGACAATGAAAATAAGGTTGCTTTTAAGACATACATATATTTATATCATCGTTTGCGGGGTCCTGTTTCTTATGTGTGCCCCCAGTTATGGAGAAAGTGAACGTGTATTGTTAAGAGACCCCTTTCAACGGATGACTCCCCATTTCGAGTCCGCCACAGAAGTTGAGTCTCCAACAGACAACGTCAGTCAGAAAGGATCCTTTATCTTGCAGGGAATTTGGAAATCAGGATATCGGTACAAGGCCATGATCTCCGGAAAGATTGTATCGGTAAAAGATACCTTAGATCAATATGTTGTGAGCCAAATATTTTCAGATAAAGTGGTGATGAAAGGTAAGCATTCTATTCAAAGTCTCACATTAAGAATGTTAGAAAAGGAGTCTCATAATGACTATTAATATATCAAAAGTGTTCAGCGTTCTACTGATTTGGGCTATTTTACCTCTATCGTTGGTGTATGCGTCTCCCAATCCGGGTCTTATTTCTATTCTCAAAAGACAGATAGGGGTTGATAAGCGTGTGACAGTGACGTTTAAAGATACTGAGATTCAAGATATTCTTCGGTTTTTTTCATCCGAATATCAAATTAACACGATTGCAGGTCCTGAAGTCACAGGTGCCCTCAGTTTTAATTTCAAAAATGTGCATCCCTTAGATGCCTTTGATGCCGTCATATCTTCCCAGGGCTTTGATTGGTATAAATCAGGACGCATTTTTAAGGTCATTTCTATGTATCCCATAAAAGTAGTACACCTTAATTATATTCAAGCAAATGAGGCCGTTATATCTTTGAAGCCCTTGGTATTAGGGAAAGGGGTGATTTCTGCAAACAAACAAAATAATTCCATTTTGATTCGGGCACCTCAAGGGGACCTTATGACCATATTATCGGCCATTAGATCGATGGATATACCCCCACTACAGGTATTGGTGGAAGCAAGAATTGTAGAGATATCACATGATACGTCCCTGAGTTATGGGATGAATTTGGGGTATTTATTAACGGGCGAAGATAATGTTCGTACAACCGGATTTGCCAATTTACCGGGTGCAAATCTAACGGGATTCTTTGCACAAGCTGTGGACAATAATTTTTCTGCGAATTTAGAAGCGCTGATACGGCAATCTAAAATTAATACCATTGCAAACCCAAAAATTCTGACGCTGAATCATAAATCTGCAAGTATTATCACAGGCCAGAGACTGGGATTCAGAACAACAACGACAACAGGAACCTCCATTCAAGAGCAAGTGGATTTTCTGGAAGTGGGGACTAAATTAACGATAACGCCTCATATCTCAAGAAATGGTGAAATTATCATGGAAATATTTCCAGAAGTGTCAGATGGCCACATTACAGAAGATGGACTTCCCAATGAAGTAACGACGGAGGCATCTACAACGGTGATGGTAAGGGATGGCCAATCCATTTTGATCGGTGGCATGGTTCGTCAAAAAAAAGTAAGCACAAAAACAGGAGTGCCTATTTTGGGAGACATTCCTATTCTGGACCTCTTTTTTTCCAAGCGCGAAATAACGACTGAGCAAACAGATATCGTCGTTATCATCAAACCTACTATCGTTAGGCCAGATGAATTAAAGGATGTAAAACTATATCTCAAACAAAATTAAGAGGACCAAACAAAGCACAGCTGGCGGGTTTTAATGGACAAAACTTAAATAAAAACGTTATACTGTCTGAAGATATTCGAAATTGACCTTGGTTTTGAACTAATCAGGAATAGGAGATGGGTCAGTTGGGTATAATATTTGGTTGGTAAAATATTAATTCATGGCAGATTTGGTGAATCATATAGATTGACCATTTAACCAAGAAAACGGAGTAGATACATGGCTAATAATAAAGTATATGTTGGTAACTTACCTTACCAAACAGAAGAGGATGATCTCAGAACAGAGTTCTCTTCATGTGGTGAGATTGAAGACGTCAATATCATTATGGACAGAGACACAGGTCGATCAAAAGGATTTGCATTTATTACATTTGTAAGCCCTGATTCACTCAGTGCAGCACTTGAAAAAAATGAAACAGAATTTCAAGGTAGAACCATTCGGGTTAACCAAGCAGAAGACCGCAAAAAAAATGACCGCGGTGGATGGTCAGGTGGCGGAAACAGATAATTTATAACAGATAAGTTATAATTGAAATGGAGAGTGCCGAGAATATCACAGGGTCCAGCGAATATTTTCACTTTTTGGATAACTCGACACTCCCCATCACCTAAACTTTCTTTCTCATAATCCCTTAAATTTCTATTCTATCTATTATTTTTGAATGTCGGTTTCTTTGCCAAAAGGGCGTAGTGCAATAATGAGTCCTGGTAAAAGTGTTAATGATAATATCAGTGCGATCATCATGGCGATACCTGTGAGCAAACCAAAATATATACTGGGAATAAAATTTGAAAAAATCAAGATGGAAAAACCCAGGAATATAACAATGGTTGTGTTGAGCATGGCACGTCCAATAGAGGTATGACATTCATACATCGTCGGGATATACGCTTTTTTCTTTCTGAACGCCACTTTGAATCGGTGGATATAGTGAATGGTGTCATCCACAGCAATTCCCAAGCTAATGGCTGCAATAGTAATGGTCATAATATCTAAAGGAATATTGGCAAGTCCCATAATACCCAGTACCACGATAATCGACAATAGATTTGGAATAATGCCAATAATGGCCAGTTTTAGGGATCTGAATAAAATATAAAATGTCAGAAGGAGTATCCCAAAAACAATATATAGTGTTAATATTTGAGATCTAAACAAGCTTTGCAGCATTTTATTATATAACACCAAAGCCCCTGATAATTGTATTTCACTGTCTTTAAAGTTTAATTTTTCTGTCAGATCTTTTTTGATACTTTTTAAAAAAAGATCTCGCTTTAGATGTGGGTCTGAATCAATCACAGTGACTTGGAATCGTGCTTGATTATTGTCGATAGAGACATAGGGGTCAATCATGATATCTTTGAGTTCTTGTGGTAAAGACTGTGTGAGTACAGATAAATTAAAGGTATCAAGAGTCCCTATTTTCAAAGAGCGTGTTAATTTTATTGTTGAGGCAAATGAAAGCACCTTTCCAATCTCAGGTCGTGATTCTAAATAGTCATGTATGCGCATGATTTTATCTATTTTGTAAGGTGTAAACCAATAGGTTTCATGAGAAGGGGTGTCGTTAAACTCGTCAAATGCATCAAAATCATCTGATTCAGAATCACTTGTATCCTCTAGAATGGAAGGTGTTTCTGGGGAATCATTAAAATTGAGAAGAATATCCAGGGGCATGGTACCTCCCAATTGTTGGTCAATATATACAAGGCCTTGGTGTATTTCTGTATCAGACTTAAAATAATCGATGAACCGATTTTCAACTTCAAGCTGAGAAATACCCCATAACCCGAGTCCCAACATCATGACACATGTAATGAAAATATGTTTTGGGTATCTTTCTGTTAATTTCGCAAACACAGTGAGTAGACGATGCCAATATCTTAATGGCAAGACACTCTTTTCTTTTTTTAGCAGGAGCAAACAGGTGGGGAAAAAAAGAAAGGTGACCAGGAACGATACAGTGATTCCCATGATCATAATTTTTGCAAACATCATCACAGATTGAATATTACAGAAAAGGAGAGAAGAAAATCCGATCATTGTGGTTAAGGACGCGTACAGACAGGGTTTGAATTTGAGATATATCGTATTTCGGATCAACTTCAACTGTGATGCGCTGGGATGAGCCAAAGATAGCTCTTCATATCTAATAATAAGGTGAATGACCATTGCCAGGGTAATAATAAGTTGTACAGATATAAAACTGGAGGAAATAATGGTTACATCCCACCCAAATAAACCCAAAAGGCCTGTCATAATAATTACAGAAATGAGACAACACCCCATGGGTAATAATGTCCACCTCAATTTCCTTCCAAATAATAGATATAAAATGAGACTCAGAACAATGATCATTCCCATTCCAAATACAGCAATATCTTTTTTAATAAACGTTACAATATCATCTGCGATCATGGTAATTCCGCCCAGAAATAATAAGGCATTCTCTTGATAGGGGGCGAGTGTGTTTCGAATAGATACGATGAGCTGGTGCCGAGATTCTTGGTCTTGCGGAGAGATATTGAGTATCAAGGCCGTTGATTGGAGGTCTTGGCTGACAAGCGCCTTCTTATAAAATGGGTGGGTTAAAAAGGATTGCTTGGCTTTATTAATATCGATATCCGGATCTTGAAGCGTTTGGATAGACTCAAATATATCTTCAATTTCAACTTTTTGACTCAATAATAAAGGAACATCCAAATAACTGATCACCGAATCTATATCGGGTATGGCTTCTATATCTGATTTGAGGCGATTAACCGTGTCAAAAGTCCGATTAGAAAATAAGGGGCTTTGATACGGGTGATACGTGACAATTAATATATCTTTGAGTTGGTAGTGTTGTTGCACGTCTAAACTGAGTTTGTAATCAGGATCATCTTGTATAATGAGGGTGTCAGAAGACGCATCAACAGTGAAATGTCGCGTTTCAATGCCCATGAAAATCACCAATAGGCTGAGTATGAATAAGGTGGTCTTGGGGTATTTGAGGATATATCTTTTAAATAGAGAATACAGAAAAGAGTAAGACATTATGTCTCAGCAGGAACCTGTTTTAAGTTGTGAATAATGGCATCAATTGACTTTGATTTTAATAAAGGCCTAAATTGTGCTTGATAAGATTGCAATATGCTCACACCCTCAACTTCAATATCATATAGTTGCCACTTTTTAGGAAAATACAGTTTAAACGTTATTGATAATGTGTCTTTCTTTGTAATGATTCGGCCGATAATGCTCACTTTTCCTTTGGCCTTTTGGGCCTTATCTAAGTATAGCTTCTCATTACTAAACAGAATGAGTTTAGATAAATAGCTATCAAGTAAATGTTTTTCAAAAGCAATGCCAAAACGCGACCTTTCTTCTGTTGAAAGCTGCTTCCAATGTGTACGGCCAATAATTAATTTAGAAATAAGTTGAAAATTGACGAGCTTTCTTAAAATAGGGGCCAACACCTGTTTCTTATCCGCAATATTCAGGCTGTCGTCTCTAAGGGTTTTGAAAATATCATTAATATGTTGCTGTAAGAATAGTTTTGCATTCTCTGTGGTGTTTTTGGGTGCTAATGTTCTGTTAGACGATTCAGCAAAAATCTTTACAGATAAAGATAAAAACAACACAAGAATGAGGACGTGCTTTAAAATATGTGACATTGTTTTAGTTCCTGATGTTGGCTTCTTGGTTTTGATAATAAATAGTACGCAATAAAATGTAATAATCAACGGCGTCTTTTCTAATTTCATCAATGG
>JABSQL010000480.1 GCA_013215865.1 Candidatus Margulisiibacteriota bacterium | reverse complement strand
TTTATTCAATGGCCTTTCATTATTGAAGGATTAATCATTGGGTTAGTGGGTGCCCTTGTTTCTGTTGTTCTTCTCAAGGTATTATATGCTGGCTTAGCATTTAAGCTTCAACAGAGTATTCCATTTCTGCCTTTGGTATTTAAATCATCTCAATTAAGTATGATTTATATTATAGTTGGCCTAGTGGGTACTATATTAGGTATACTAGGGGCTTATTTGTCTGTAAAGAAAACATTGAAATCAACAATATAAGGAGTCTACTATGTTACAGTTTTTTAGAAAAAATGCCGCTAAAATTTGTTGGGCCATCGTTATATTCTTTGCGGCTACTATGTTTTCGGGAACCCTTTTCTTTGGATTTATGGGGGACTCTTCTCAGGGAAAACGTAAATTATCAGGAAATGAAATTGCCCTTATAGGGGATGTCCCGGTTAATCCCCGAAAATACATTAACACCCTAAATGATTCCTATCGCATCCTTCAACAAAATGCATCTTTAGCGAAGCTATCCCCCATATTCTTAGAAACCATTCAATACACTGCCTTTCAACAAGCACTACGATTCACCCTGCTATTGGAAAATGCCAATCAAAATAAATTCAAAGTAACCAAAAAAGAACTTAAACAAACGATTGACAAGCTGATTATCACAGAAGATTTAAAGGACAAAAAAGCCTTAAAAGCATTGCTTAAGAAGCAAAATTATCCCTATAAGTCTTTTGTCAATTCTATTAAAGAAGATATATTGGCCCAAAAGTTTCAAGAAGCATTGATATCAAATGTACGGGTATCCAATAAAGACGTAGAAAATAAGTATACTCAGGTGAAGGTGAGTCATATTCTCATTAAAACAGACGATAAAACAAATGAAGATGCAGAAAAAGCCATTCTAAATATTCAAGCAAAGATTAATCTTGGAACGCCTTTTTCAAATGCAGCTAAAACGTTTTCTGAACATCCTGAGACACAGAAACAGGGGGGTTCATTGGGTTGGGTCCGCTATGGGCAAACCGAGCCCTCTTTTGAGACCGCTGCGTTTAGCCTCAATCCAGGCGAACTTTCAAACCCGGTAAAAACCCCTTTAGGATACCATTTACTTTATGTCCATGAGACAAAAAACCTCACTCGGCCGGATGATTTTAATATGGCAAAAGAAAAATCTGCCCTTTTAAAACAAAAGCAGTCTCAGGTTTTACAGCAGTTTTTTCAACACCAGTTAGCTACCCATCCCTTAAACATCTTTGATAAATCTCTTCTTGCCTTTCATGCAAAAATTCAAGGGGATACAGACACGGCCATTGGTGCCTATCAATCAATGTCCTCTGCGAATCCACAAAGCCCCGCGCCCCATTTTATGCTTGCCAGAATATATACCATCGAGAATCGAGATAAAGAGGCCAAAAACGAGTTCCTTAAAATGGATATCAAGAACGACATGAATAAACAATATGCCATTCCTATGGGCAACATTGGATTCGGAAATCTATATCGAAAGGAAAAAAATCTCAAAGAGATGTGGAAACAATACGACAAAGCCATGTCTTACGCAGGAGATGATATACGAATATACCAATCTCTATTACCTATTTTTAAAGAATTCAACAATACAAAACGAATACGACAAGCAAAGAAAGAAATTTCTAGAATTCAGGTGCTAACAACCACTTTAAATCAAAAGCCTACGACAAAAAAGAACGGATAAGCGCTGTATAAGCAACAGGTGAAGACAGATGCACGTTGTGACCCGAATTTGGAACAATATGGGTGCTTACCTTTGAATGGGATTTCTGGATGTCTGTTGCAAGACCTGAATATATTGGATCTGACGCCCCCGCAATGTAGAGAATGGGGCATGGTGGGGATTGAAATATCTCCCAACAACTGGGCTGTTTTCCTGTAGAGAAGGCATCCAACGCCCAAGCGAGATCTTGAGGGTTTTGGTTTTTACGAGATCGTTTTAATTCGGGAAAATAAGACTGTGAAGATAAAGACCCAAATATGGGGTTCTTATACCACTTCTCAAGAAAAGCATCAAAATCAAATGAAGGGCTCTCTAAGGCTGCTTTTAATGTGATATCTTGCTGGTACCGATTTTCTCGTTCTTTTGAACTGAT
>JABSQL010000048.1 GCA_013215865.1 Candidatus Margulisiibacteriota bacterium | reverse complement strand
CTCGATCAAATTCCTTTCGACTCATGATAATCTTGCCCTCCATTTTGCATACTCCTTTCTAGAGCATGACTTTATCAGATTTAGGACATTTTCACTTTGGACAATTAGGACATTATCACTTTGGAGCGACACGCTTTTATTTGTATCTTGCCAGTCTCTTACCACGAAGGATACTTTTACGACTACTAAGATTTATCTAAAGCATCTAAAGGAAATTTGTCGAAACGACGTGCTTAAAGGTAAACAGACAAGTACTCATATTCATCTTTACAAACTACACTCTGATCTACACTCTAATAGAATTGTTTGGTCTTCTTCAGTTAGTAAAAAGATGGAAGAATTGATAAAAGATTTTTCGCTAAAAAAGGATGATGCTCTAGGTATTCCAGCTCTTATAGATGAAGCAGGAGAAAAAGCAACAGAAAGTTCGCAGTGGAGTCCAGATTGGTCTGAACTTGTATTTGCATATGTTCCTGAGTAAACTTAAAGTAAAATGAAGAATAAACGGCATTCGTAAATTTTCAAAAAATCAGCCAATAAATTCTAAAACTCAATAACTCCCCCAAACACAATATCCCTATTAACCATAATATGGAACCGAAACCCAGGTCTAATAGTGATAGTAGGTTGAATCTGCATATTCTTCCGAATCATTTCCTGACCAACATTCCCTAGTTGCTGGGCAAGAGAAGAAGCTATTTCCTGCTGAGGAGTCAATGCAGCTGCCGAACCCAACGATGTCGATCCCACAGCAGAACTTCCCTGTAGAGATAAATTCATACCCGCACTAATAAGGCTAAGAAGAAAAGCATTCCCAAAGATTTTACCTGTATGTTTGTTTACCTTATCCTTAAACCCCGCATATCCAGCCTGATCAGACCCAGCCATGTTACCTAGATCAATTGAAGAGCCATCCGGAAAGTTGACCCAATTCCAAGCCACAAGAACCCTGTTTTGACCGTAAGCAATCTGACTATCATAAGTTCCCAAGACTTTTGACCCCTGAGGAATGAGTAAATACTTCCCTGAAACAGTGTCATACACATTCTGAGATATCTGAGCAACAATCTGTCCTGGCAAGTCAGAATTAATACCCGTAACCATTATGGCCGGAAGCACTGTCCCTGCCTTCACTTCCAATGGGCTTGTCTTAGATGCTTCCCTATGAAAGATGACCTTATCAGTTTGCCCTGATTTAATAAACTCTTCTTTTCTACCCTGTTTATTAGGGTCATTGTTTGAAAATGCAGAGTGAATGTCCTTTAGGAAGTTGGGATTCGAATAGGGGTTTTCAGGTGTAGGAAATCTATTGGAGAAGTTAGAGGGTTGGTTATAGTTGGTGTTTCTAAACCCATCTGTATCGATATTAACCTTTGTAGAATCAGATAAGGCAAATTCAAATGATTCCTGCCGCTTATCTTTTTCTGTTGGAACATTGTTGAAAGAGCCATTTTTTCTATTATCCATCTCTTGGTAATCATTAACCATGAAGCGAGACGGGTTATTCCTGGAAGGAGCTGTTTTTGTTGGTTCTTGTAATGGACCTTGTTTGTTATACCCATTAAATTGACCATCAAAGATAGCTTGAATAGATTGATCTGAACTCAAGGCTGTATCAATATCTTCATTTTGATGGGTATTATTACCAGTACGGCTATTAACAATATATAGAAACATAACAGCAATACTCACAATAACAAAGAAAATGATAACAAGAGGCAATCGATTAATCTTTCGAATATTACTACCTACCGATTTGGCCAACTTATCGGGTGAAATATTGAAATCATCATCTTGATTTTTGCTGTCTTGATTATCTTTGTTCGCCGAATCAGTCATCAAGACTATCCTCAGATATTCTTGTGTATCCTTTCTTTGGAATAAGGGTCTCTTTTTTGAGTTCATAGACCAGCCCCACTTCTTTGTTTTTATTAAAAGATACTCTGAGGATAATAATGTTTTCAGTGAGCTCTTCAACAGCATAATCAATGGTTGTGTAGGAATTGTCTATTTCATTCTCCCCCAAATAAACAGCATATCCAGAAAGCCGAAGCTTAGTTTCTACCATCTCATTCAAAATGGTATTACTATCCACCAAAGCAAAAACCGTCTTCCCAGGCGCATATTCTCGCTTCACAATCTTTACTATATCCAGAGCAATGACGTCGGACTGTTCTTCACTAAACTCCCTACCCTCAAAAGCATCAAAGCCCCCCATCCTATCCACAACACACCCACTTAACAGAAAAGCAAAAAGTAAAACAAAGCCAAAACTCTTAACAAAAGGTAAAGCGGAGCTTTTTTTCATGAGGGGGTCCTTGTTAT
>JABSQL010000479.1 GCA_013215865.1 Candidatus Margulisiibacteriota bacterium | reverse complement strand
GAGTTCCAATTGGCCGGTTTGAGCAATCTTAATTTGTTCTTTAATCAGATCTATATGTGTAACACACTCCGTCACAGGATGTTCCACTTGAATGCGGGTATTCATCTCCATAAAATAAAACTGTTGGTGCTTATCAACTAAAAACTCTACGGTTCCTGCGCCTTGATACCCAATGGATTTAGCCGCTTTTATGGCCGCTTCTCCCATCTTTTTTCTGGTTTTTTCTTCGATAAACGGAGACGGGGATTCTTCAATCAGTTTCTGGTGCCGTCGTTGTATGGAGCAATCTCTTTCCCCGAGCTGAACAACGTTCCCATGCGCATCTGATAAGATTTGAATTTCGACGTGATGGGGTTCCTCAATTAATTTTTCAACATAAACATCCCCATTGCCGAATGCGGCTTTTGCTTCAGCTACCGCCAAGCGATAGGCATTTTCCACTTCACTTTCTGCTAAAACAACACGCATTCCCTTACCACCCCCACCTGCAGAGGCTTTTATAATCAGCGGGAATCCAACCTGTTTAATGACCTTGGATAATGCTGATAGACTCTTAACGATGCCATCGGATCCTGGAATAATAGGAACCTTTACCTTTTCCATGGTTTTTTTGGCCTGAGATTTATTCCCCATGAGCTCAATATTTTCCGGAGATGCACCCACAAAAGTAATTTTATTTTCTCTGCATACTTCGCTAAAAAATGCATTTTCAGCCAAAAATCCATACCCAGGATGAATGGCTTTTGCACCAGAGACTTCTGCAGCCGAAATGATGGCAGGTATATTTAAATAGCTGTTCATTGGGTTTGCAGGCCCAATACAATAAGATTCGTCTGCCAATTTCACATGTAAACTATCAATGTCAGCCTCAGAATATACAGCCACTGTAGAAATTCCCATTTCCTTACAAGCGCGTATGATACGTATGGCAATCTCGCCACGATTGGCGATTAATAATTTGTTAAACATTGTTCATGGAGTATACCAGAATCACAAAGTTGTGTCCTCAGTGACCCACCAACTGTTCAGAAATTCAGGGAGTGACTTGCTTCGTAAAGTTTGACGAATTCTTTAGGTGTCAGAACTTTCACACGTACTGTCAATAACGAAGATATCATCACCTTGCCCTAAACGTGAACCCATGATAGCCTAAAGTACTTAAATTTACAGGAGTTTTTATACACTATGTCAAGACAATGTAATTTCTGCGGAAAGAAACCTCTTAAAGGACACCATGTCAGTCACTCGAACCGGAAAGTGAATCGACGATGGATGCCCAACCTACAATCTGTTCGGTTAATAATTAAGGGAACACTGACACGCGTACTAGTCTGTGTTTCTTGCCTCAAAACCCATACAAAAAAAGCCCACGTATAAATTAGGATCTATGAACCCGTTCTTACTCAAGTGGCCAAACGCGTGTGATTCTTCTATAGTATTATCATGAGTCAAAAAATTGAAAACGTTGTCTTTGATGTCGGTCAGGTATTATTTGAATATGATCCTGGAAGAATTATTGATGAAGTGATCGGAAACACCCCCTACAAAGATGAATATCTAGAATCTCTTTTTTATGCCCCTCTTTGGCAAGAGCTGGATAGAGGCGACGTATCTCAGGAAGAAGCGCTCTCTCAACTGTCTAATGGCTCTAAAGGGCAGTCGAGAAAATCTGAAGATTATCGGGCACTACTGAATAATTATCCCTACCATTTAAATCTTATTGAAGGCACTCAAAACATTTTTCTCACCCTACACGAACAAGGATACCCACTCTATATTTTGTCAAACTTCCAGTCTGAACCTTTTGACAAATTAATCAACCATCACCCCTTCTTAAACGCTGTAGAAGGGATTGTCGTATCATCAAAAATAAACATGATGAAACCAGAACCGGCTATATACACGCATTTGTTAGATACATATAGTATCTCGCCGGAATCCACCCTTTTCATTGATGACTTGTCTGAAAATATCGATGCGGCAAAAGAGCAGGGTATCTCCGGCATTGTATTTGAAACACCAGAGAAGCTTGAAGCAGACCTTTCTCAATTTCAATTTAACCTTCAATAATGACTCACTTCCTCCCCATTTTTATTCTCGTTTACGAATAGGTCCCGTGTCAGACACTATTATCCAACAAGAAATCGCCAGGCGCCGCACATTCGGCATTATCAGTCATCCGGATGCGGGAAAAACCACTTTAACAGAAAAACTTTTGTTTTTTGGTGGTGCCATTCAAACGGCGGGCGCTATAAAAGCAAAAAAAACCAACCGCCATGTCACCTCTGATTTCATGGAAATAGAGCGTCAAAGAGGCATCAGCGTTGCCACTTCCGTCATGGGTTTTGTGTATAAAGATTATAAAATCAACCTCCTAGATACGCCCGGGCACCAAGATTTTTGTGAAGATACCTATCGGACCCTCACGGCTGTAGACAGTGTGGTCATGGTCATAGACAGCACAAAAGGAGTTGAAAAACAGACCTATAAACTTCTAGAAGTATGTAAAATGAGGTATACACCCGTTATTACCTTCTTGAATAAGCTAGATCGGGAAGGAAAAGACCCCTTTGACTTATTAGATGAAATAGAAGAAAAACTGGACACTCCCGTGGTCCCTTTGAGCTGGCCTATTAGTATGGGAAAAACGTTTAAAGGTGTCTACAATCTCTACGAAAATAAATTGGTCCTGTTTAAACCCCATAGTAAACAAG
>JABSQL010000478.1 GCA_013215865.1 Candidatus Margulisiibacteriota bacterium | reverse complement strand
TGCCATTTAGGCATGTAGAGCCGGGCAGCTTCGCTTCCTGTCGCTCAAGTCTTCGACATTTGCTAATCCTCCCTTGGGTCGGCGGAAGCTCGATTCTTATCCCTCCGGTCGCTTTTATTGTATTTGTTGAATTTGGTGCGCACTGGTAGAGGATGTTAGAACGTATTATGGTGAGAAAGGGGGTAGCATCTCACTGGACTGCAAGCATATTACTATGAAATTAATGACATTATATGTTTAGTTTATAAATTGTCCCTGCACCTCTTGTACCTTCCCTTTTCAATATTCGTAGTTTAACTAAAAGTGTAAGCTCCAATGTCGCGGTTGCTTTAGAGATAGAAAATAACTCTTGGTATTTAGAATTTGAAATGGAAAGGTTTTCTTTTAGGTGTAAAACAGACTTTTTTTGGCGGTCATTTAACGAAAGTTTATTCAAATGATCCTCAGTAAAAATATCCGTAAAAAAGGTTACTGAAAAACCACCAAACTCTTCTTTAAAGTGAGGTTCCGGAAGTGTATGAGACTTACAAGATTCAATGATTTTAATAGTTCCTTGGCCCCAGGTCTCAATAAGACCAGCTTTAAAAAACACGTCTGCAAGTAAGTCATTTCGTGGTTTTGATGGATGGTTATCTCTTAAATCTGTAGGTTTAAGTGGATAAGGTAGCCCGCCTTCATTCCATATTGAAAATTTATCCGGATAAATTTTTATTTGGGTATGAGCACCAACATAGTTTCTGTGGATTAAGGCATTGATAATGGCCTCTCTTAGAGCATCCTCTGGAATATCTAGCACCTCCTTACGATAAAGTCCTTCGATTTTTGTAGAGGAAATCAAGTACTTTACTTTTAACAAATCTATAGCTTTCTCGATTTGTTCAAATAAATTCCCTTCTATTGTGTCAGAACTGACGAGCAAACCATCTTTATCAAACTTACCTATTCGCAGGAAAGCATTTGTAAAAAAATGCTTTGGATTTTTTCCAAAAAGTAAAATGGCAGCTCTTTTTAACTTTTTCTTATCAGCCAAGTTCAGTTTTTCTAAAAATAACAGTAACTCTAAATCCTCTTTGACATGGGGCAGTCTTTCTTTTGCATTTTCTTTAAATTTGGCTATCGTATTAAGATTGATGTCTTTTTTTGTAGCTTCTGGCGTTATGTATTCATCCCAAGTACTGCTAGACCTTTCAATAAGAAACTGAGATAAATATTTACCATCCATCACTTGAGTTGTGCTTCCCACCCGTGTGAAAAAATGGCCATTATATGAAATGGGAGCTTCAGATTTATTAATTTCAACAACAAGAATCTCTTTTTTTAAGATTATTTTAGAATATACCTTGGGTAGAACACCGCATTTCGAGTTTATCTTGTTGGGGATATCTTCGAGTAACTTTTTGATTTTCAAATTGCCTACTGGTTTACCCGAATCATCTAACCCAATTACAAGAAAACCACCTTCGGAATTTGCAAAAGCTGAAACAGTTTTAAGGTTCGAATCATGCCATGTTGATTTTATTTCCATTGTTTTAGATTCAGAAAACCTCATAGTAGGCAAGTATATCAGCCAATTATAAGCCAATCAATAGCCAATTAAGCCAATAGAAAAAATATCCCTTGGATGAGGCAGAAATTAGCCTCAAAAAAAGTTGGTGCGCCCGGAGGGATTCGCCCTTCTTCAACATGCCATTTAGGCATGTAGAGCCGGGCAGCTTCGCTTCCTGTCGCTCAAGTCTTCGACATTTGCTAATCCTCCCTTGGGTCGGCGGAAGCTCGATTCTTATCCCTCCGGTC
>JABSQL010000477.1 GCA_013215865.1 Candidatus Margulisiibacteriota bacterium | reverse complement strand
ATGACCCCAAAATTGGTGAAAGCAACTATGTAAAAGCATCGTTTTTCTATAACGCGGCCATGACCGTGTTGAATTCATCCACATATAGAAAAGATCTGGAATCAACATTCGAAATAATATGGATGAAATCCAGAGTCAGGTATTGCAATTTTCTCCTCGAGGATATATAAGAAAACCCCCTAGGTTGACCCTCTTTTGGGCGATCTCAGGTTAAACCGTGATCCTGAAGATCGTAAAGATTTGGGGGAATTCATTTCGAAGTTTCGCCCACTCCGTCATAGTCTTCAGCTATCTTTGTCGCTAAGGAAATGGAGCTCACCGCGCTAAAAATTTTATCATCACTAAATGAACTTAAAATAGCATCATACAGCTCTTCATTTCTGAGCCTTGCAGACACATATAATGCTTCACCAAAAGCAACATCGGTTATCTTGTCATGCTTTGTCACCAAGAACCCACTCACCTTTTTGGGGTCGGACGCCTCAACATGACCCAAGAATGTGATTTCTACCTTAGAATATTTCTCCCGCCTTTCCAGGTCCTGAGTCTTACGGTCAATCCAATATTTATACTGTTCTCTATGCCTACCCTCTGCGTCTTCTCTGGCATACCTCAAGGAATTTTCCAATACTTTTGGAGAAGATCGTAACGTTTTATATATGTATTCAAAAGCACTGAACTTATTGTCTCTGGCACAACTGTAAAAGGCATACCCAAGACTTAGCTCCATATATTCAAGATCGGTGCCTATATGTGCTAAGGAAAACTCAAATGCCGCCTTATCCTCTAATAAGGAAGCATAAAACAATGCTAATCCTAAGATGTTATCTTCAAAATCTTTATGATGGTTTTTAAAAACTTCCTGCAATCGAGTTATTTTGTTATCCCTTGCCGCAAGAAGGAGCTTTCGCTCATCAGTAGAATATCGATGAACATACTTATAAACAGATACTATCTTTAGTAAAGTCATGTTTTTCCTCCCATGTCTTTTTTCATCTAAACCTATAGATCAACTCAGCACACCTTCCACAGCAGACATCACACGGCGATCATCAATCGTTGTCATACATCTGATCTGATACGGACAGTTATAGGCCTTGCAGGTCTTCCAGTGTATGGGGTCATAACATGGAGAACAAGACACCTCCGACTGAACATAGGTAAACATCTTTCCCTCAGGCATAATAAACGCGCCATGGGTCGGGCCAAATATCCCCACCGTTGGTATGGCCTGAGATGCCGCTAAAAACAATAAGAAAGAATCGTTTCCAATAAACACATCTGCTTTTGATAACAACTCAGCCGTTTGATTCATACTTAATGACCCCGCCACCAGACTGACCCGGGGCAGAGATAAAGACTGATATTCGCTGGCCAAATCAGCATCATGTTCATCCCCCAAAATATAAATATGATGCCGAGAATATATTTTTGTAAGGTGATCTATCAAGCCATCAAACCCTGTCCAACGGCGGGTTTCCATTTCTGATTCATGGTTTTTCCCACCTCCATGTCCTATGGCAATACAGGGTTGTTTCACCTCAAAATCTGTTTCTTTTGTCGGCACATAAATGGGCACAAAGGGTTTTTCAGAAGACGCCTCAATACCCAAAGGGGACAATAACTGGGAATACCGCTGACGTCGGGTCTTCGTCAGATCAAAGGGAATTTTGACCGTTAAATGTCGGTTCACACGATGGTCTGTAAAACCGATTCGAACACGATATCCCAATAACCGGCAGATCAAGCCTAACATAGGGCTTCTATGCATTATGATGACCGCATCGTACCGATTCATCAGTAACGTAAATCCACACTTCAAAAGAGAGAATATATTCTTTCTTACACCAATAGCCTTGTCTACATGAGGGTTATGCGTCACAAGGGTCAGGTGACTCGAAAATACCAGCCAATGAACGGCACAATTTGGAAAGTGTTGCTTGATAATAGGCGTTACGGGAGATGCCTGAAGGATATCACCCAAACTCGATAATTTGATGATGAGCAGTTTTTGAGGTTTCATTGTTGTATGCTTGTATTTTATCAGGCATCAGAATCAGTTGCAAAAATAAAAGACATATCTACTTTCTCTAGGTTGGCAGAATCTCTGTACAATCTAACACATTGTCCTCTTCAAAATTGATCATAAACGCCCTTCCATCTTTACATTCTAACTTTCCGGGACCATGAAACTTATCTTTCTTAAAGTTACCCGCATAAGAATCAATTTTACGAGAAAATAACTTTAAACACCCAAAACCAGAACGCATATCATCTTTCCATTCCCCTAAATACATAGAACCATCAAAACCAAAATTTAAACCACAACCATTTCTACGACCATCTTGCAGTTGGCCAATATACAAATCGGATTGGGAACGTTTCACATCTAATGTGCCTTTGTCTTGGTAAGACCCTCTCTGTATTGCCTCATCGAAATCTATTCTGTAGTGTAAATGTTCATTTATCCATATTGATAGCAAGTGTGAAATAAAGTAAATTGATATTTTATACCCCCCCATTTTGTCAGAAAAATTATATTTATACTCACGAAGGTTATCTACTCCTGCATGTGATACTACTTTATACTTTGTCTGACACTGTGGCGACATCGTTTTCCTCCCATTCGTTTAATTTATTGAATTAATGTATACCGTTGATATGTATCTCTGTCAAATCAATGTCGACATTTTGGTCATTGAAGACGTCTTGGTATTTTTTCTCAAATATAGCTATTTCCTTTGGCTCTAGTTGGCTAAACTCTTTTTTTAACGCCCTTTTCGATAAAGTGCCGTTACCCTGTTCAAGAAACTGAATGAGTTGATCAATTGTCTTGTCAGGCATTTCAATGGATTTAGCAATAAATTGCTTCAAGTCATCATAACGATTTAGGTATAGGACTTCTTTAGGCAAAACTGTTTGAATGGTCTCGCTAATACATTTAACCAGAAATTCTGCTTGAGTTGTCGCATCAAAAAACCGATATAAATCGATGGTGTCATTTAAAATGGTCACATTACCGCTGGGGCTGGGCTCCCAATCTATGAGTTCTAAACGCGGCCTTGAAAAATGTTCCAAACATCTTCGGTACGCTTCTATACGGTCCAGAATAACACTGGATACAGGGAAAATAAATCCTGGTGGCGTAAACCCGTGCTCTGCCAAAACATGGTGAATCAAATACCGATGCAACCGTCCGTTTCCATCAGAAAATGGATGCATAAATACAAATCCGAATGCGATTGCGGTGGCAGATAATAAAGAATTAAACTGGCCGTTTTCAAGCAATTTCTGGGTGTCTATCATACCTGAAAGTAATGACTCTAAGTCTTGATAATGTGCTGAAATATGGTCTGGGATGGGATCATTGGTCTGTCGATCATGGGTACCAATAAATCCCTGTTCTAAACGTATACCCATTTTTACAAAGCGGGTATCTGTGATAACCATTTTTTGTAATCTCACCAGTTCTTCAATGCTCAATTCTTTCTGCCCCGCTTGCCCAATCGCATTCCCCCATCCCACAGCGCGAGACATAATGGGTGTCTCTCCTTCAATTTTGAAAGATGCTTTCGAATCTTTGAGCAATAAAAACGCCGCTGCACGAGACAAGATGTCAGGGTGTATACGGCCAATATTAAGTTGTAACTGCTCATTGAGAGGTTGAGATAAATAGTTCTCAAGTGTTTCAGTACGGCGAATAATTGGACAAAATAATCTTGTTCCAGGCAGATTATTGATGACGCGATGTCTCGGCGAGTTCCTTTTCGGGCCAGGATATTGTAGCTTAGGGTTAACAAGCTCAATATATTTCTTATGCTTTGCATCCGGTAATGGCAACTTTTTTTCCATCATCCATTCATATAGGAACCAAACCCTACGGCTATACTGCCCCGTAGGATCTTCGTTTACTATCTCAACAATATCTTGAGGTTTAATTTTTTTAAAAAGTGAATGAAGAACACCCAAATCAAGGCCTTCGTACTTAAGTGCAAATATAAGCTGCTGATACAATGTCGCTTCAGGGGCATGTCTGGGAGTAAATATCCACCAATTGTCTATCACAAATTTTTTGTGCTTTTGACCAATGCCACATAAATGATCGGGTAAAGGCACCCTTAATTGGTAGCAAGATATCAAATACGCATACCCCACTGGCACTATATTCTCTTCTGGCGGATCTGTTCCAAATGGTCCCATGTACCCATTATTTCATGAAAAATGGTTACAGTCTATGAATAATGGTTATATTTAGTCTGTTTTATGAAAAAGGGTTATTTAAGGGCCCGCCCACCTGATCCGGAAGCCTGTAGCTTGTGCTTCGTCCACCGCCCGGATTCTGAATCAAAATTTGGTGATCTTTTAAACTCTGGATATCTCTAAGAGCCGTATCGTTTGAGCACTTTGCCAACTTGGCATATTTAGATGTATTCATGTAACCCTTGAAACCATCTTCAAACATACGGTTGATGATCAGACGCTGACGGTCATTGACAGGGTTTAGATTAATTTTATCCCAGAGTTGCGCCTTGAATAGGACATTTCCAAGGGTGGCTTCAGCACTGACAATGGCGCGTCCTAGACAGCCTAAAAACCATTCCAGCCAGCCTGTTATTTCAGGTGTAGCACGCTGCTGTTTTTCGAGTTGGTTGTAGTAATCTTTACGCTCGACCTCAATTTGAGATGACATACTATAGAACCGATCCGGTGTGCCATCAGCGCGTGTAAGCGCCATGTCACAAATAGCCCGTGAAATTCGTCCATTACCATCCTCAAACGGATGAATCGTAACAGACCACAAATGAGCAATTCCTGCTTTCAAAACGGGGTCCGTGTGATGATGGTCATCAAACCAATCCAGAAACGCCTTCATTTCTGTTTCCAACCTGTCTGCACGGGGTGCTTCAAAGTGAACTTTCTCCCGACCCATCGGACCAGAAACAACCTGCATTGGACCCGACTTCAGTGTTCGCCAACCCCCCACTGTTATCTGATACATGCCACTACGACCTGTTGGAAACAGGGCAGCATGCCAGTCAAACAAGCGGTTCTTGGTCAGCGGTGTTGCATACGCTTGTGTTGCATCCAGCATCATCTCAACAATACCGTCTACATTACGGCTGGCTGAAATGAGACCTGCAATATCCATTCTTAATCTACGAGCAATAGAGGAACGCACTTCCTCCGAATTGAGAATTTCTCCCTCAATAGCAGAAGATTTCACCACATCATTGGTAAGAGTGTCCAGACTGGCTTCTTGTTTGAGTTCAAAGCCAAGACCCTCCATTCGTCCAAGCAAACGACCTTGACGATGCCGTATATCAGCTAGCTTCGAGGTAATAGCCTCTGTGTCCCAGGTAAAGTTAGGCCAATTTTGATGTTCATAAAGCCACATTCTATTCACCGCACTTTTTAATGTGATTATAGGCCACATTCACCGCAAAGGCAAATCCTGAGGTGGCGGAGAGACAGGGATTCGAACCCCCGGAGCCCGCGAAGGCTCAACGGTTTTCAAGACCGCCGCATT
>JABSQL010000476.1 GCA_013215865.1 Candidatus Margulisiibacteriota bacterium | reverse complement strand
CTATTGAGGATAGGGTAGCTGATGAGATCTAGGGGTTTCATTGTGGGATGTTCTTTGTTTTGTTGAGGACGATCGAAGTTCCAAATAGTGGTTTGTTTTCTATCACTATTCCAAAAGTGTTTAGCGCCTTTTTTCCAACCGTAGAGTATGGGTTCATGTTGCCAATGATAGTCCTGTCGGCCCATGACCATTATGTTTTTCACCCAAATACAACATTGCTTATAGTCGAACCCGCTTTCTACAAATGCTTTTCTGAAATTCAGCCCTTGGAAATCAGAATAAAAGACGTAAGCAGAGCCGCCTTGTATGAGATATTCCCTAAACTCATCATCCGTCAATTTCCTACTGGGAACCCGAACTTCTATTTCATGATTGTTTCCTTTTGAATCAGAAAGGATTCTAATACGCTGATGCCCGGCAATAATGGTATTATCAGAATTGATGGCAGGGATTTCAACCAAATCGAATTTTAATAGAGATTCTTTTAACGCTTGATACTGGCTTTTTGATAATGTCCTGGGATTTTTATCGAAAGGGATTAACTCTTTCAGAAATCTTTTCTCCGTTTTCCATGCGATGTTCATTTCTTTTACTTTCCTCCATCAGATAATTTTGGCACTAAAAAAGGCGGAACGACAATCCGTATTTGGATGATCATTCCGCCTCTGTTGTCGGTCATTATTTTGCCGGTGTCAGTGAGCGCTTTATTTGCTGTTTTATCTATCGCTATTTTAGCATTTATATTCATGTGGAAATAGGTGAGTGGTATTACCTATGGCTTAATAAAAATGTCCAAATACCAAAGAAAAAACGAGATTCAGTGTAGATTTTTATAGTGGTATATTGTAATGATCTTCTCGAAATTCGTACACAATTTGTACACAATTCCTAATATCCATTTTCTTTTTATACATCAAAAAGAAGAGTTTTGAGGCTAAAATCTATGGAGCGGGAGACGAGGGTCGAACTCGCGACATCCAGCTTGGAAGGCTGGTGCTCTACCAATTGAGCTACTCCCGCAACCCCACAGATTCTATCTTGTTTAACACCAATTTTCAAATTGTCTGAATTATGTATCCCATTTATTAGATATAGTTCTGGGGACCCTAGAGTCTGACATTTCTGTCTCACTTCTAGATTCTGTGTCGCTGGTGTCATCGCCTTGTTGGTCACCCTCTTTCCCCACATTACTCAGGCTCGCTAATCTTGCATTTAAAGTGGGGGCGCCAGGGTCTTTCATTATGTGTGCCGCTCTTCGATCATCATGGTTTTCCTGAACATGGGTGTTATCGCTGCCACAACCGCAAGAAAAGCATTTTTGCAATGAAAGTCTCTTTTTATTTGGCGGTTTATAGGCTGGTTCATTTACAAATTCTTGTTCGACATACGGTGTTGTCTTTGGTTTTGGTTTGATTTCACGGGTTCCTTGATTTTCTTTTCCAAGTTGGTCAACAGGTCTCACTCTACGCGGTTCCATATCCCTATGATAACTGCTCGTACTGGGAGAAGTTGAAGCATAAGAAACCAACCCTACATCTATTTTGTCAACATCTGAACAACTGGGAGAAGTTGATGCATAAAGAACTGGATTCTTCGGTGGACTGTAATAAATGTTAGCTACATCATCACCTGAATCAACGTCTGTACCACTTTGATAAGTTGTATCACGGGTATGAACGTGACTTACTATTTGTCTCGTTTTCATTTGATCACTCCCTGGAAAAGGCGTCGCTGCTCGGTTAATGATCGATTTACATTTTTTTCTTTTTGGCACTTGGAAGCTCTTAGCCAATTCTGTCAATTTTGCAATGTCCATTTTACTTGTCCGAATGGGTGATTCAAGTTGAGGGTTAAGATCTTGAACTGTTTCTGAGGCTGAGGATATACTTGAGCAGTCCGATTCCACTGCAATGGCAGGAGTACTATCAGCACCTGGCCGATAATATCTATCCTCTTCCATAATTGTTTCATTTAGCTCCATTACCTGGATCGCTAATTCACTTAACGATGATACCCAAGTAGATTCTTTTAAAGGGTTTCGTTCCTCAATATCAAAAGAGTGAAGAATCTCACCACTCCGACGTTTTTCGCGGGGTTTCCTTTCTGAAAAATGAGGCGCAGAAAATCTTTTATCATGCTTTGGCATATCAGATAGTAGCTTGGGTCTAACCTGATATTCCTGAGGGACCACCTCTAAAATTTGTTCCCTTAGGCGCGTTATTTTTTCTCCATGAGTAAGATTACTCGAAATATGAGGGTCTTTTAAAAAATCAATAATTTGTTCCACTTGAAATGCATCCAAACCATATTTTCTTAAATTTAATTCTAGATATTTAGAATCAATTTTTTCTGTCTCAGAAACGTCTGTTTGCTGATCTACTGGACTTGAAACAATTTTATATATCATCTGTAACTCCTTGATTGCAGTGTATTGCTGAGGGGAGACCCTTCATGCGAGACCTCTTGAATGGCACATAGTCCAAGTTCTAAATCTAAAGGTGTCGTTGGCACATTCCCTTTTAGGGGTGTAGCAAACGTTTGTTTCGGTGAAGATCTTGCATTCGTCACGCGCTGACTTGTAATAGGAGCATCAAAGTCTTCGTCTCTTAACGTTCTCAAAACAGGTATTTCTGGGTTAGGGATTCTCGATTGGGGTTCTATAACAACGTCTACTGATTTATTACCACAGCATAGTCCAGGCCAAGACCGGTTTCTTTTATGGTTGGTTTCCCCATTCGTTTGGTTCATTGAAACACTTGGCAAGAAAGTTTGTGTAGATACTGGTGAAATGGATGATG